>NZ_JAPCJD010000007.1:0-104838 GCF_027707845.1 Aeromonas sp. QDB14
TTACGGCGGCAGTACTCACTGAGTTCAATCTCGGAAAGCGCAGCGGTTTCCAGCACGACGGCGAACTTGGCCTCGGCGGGCCATTCATCGGTCAGTTTGTTGTCCCCGGGCACAGGAGACCCTCCGTCTTTGGCGTGTTTGCGCCAATTATACAGAGTGACCTCGCTGATGTTTTCCTGCCGAGCCAACTCGGCCACCGACATATTGATGGGCGGCAGCAGCTTCTTGAGCAAAGCAGCCTTGCGCTCACTTGAATAACGAGCCATTCGACACTCTTTATCCGCCCCCGGTCTTCACATTTAGATTATTCAGATTAGGCGACAACTATTCTGACACCGGGGGATTCTAGCCAAGTCATGTACAGAAAATTTACTCAACACATCGATCAAATCGCTCATGAGAAGCCCCTAATACTCAACGCAGTCTCATACTAGCATTGTGTATAGTTCCATGGATATCAATTTGAAGATTGTTGTAAGTGACTGAATTTATGGCGGTATGTTATGTTGCGTTCTGATTGCAAATCAGGACGGCGCCACCTGATGGCGTCGTGTGGGTTCATCGGTGGAGCAACCGTCTTCGACGCACGGCCATCCGATGGGGGCACATCGGAGCAGGAGGTGACTCGATACTCCGGATATACGGGGTGCGAGATTGTACTCGTGACCGCCTCGTCATGCAATTTGGGACGGCCTTGGCATGTCTGCGCCATGTTCATTTTACGCTCAGACTGGGGTTGCTAGAGTGCAAGGGGTGAAAGATGCCCCCGAGTTGGCAGTGAAATGGATCTTTTCGGCGAAAAAGACCATCTCCAAGTTGAAATTTTGCCCTGCTCGGGAAAGAATGCGCGCTCGGTTGTTGGTCCCCGGTGACGGGCCCACAAGAGACCGATGATGAGCAGGGCAAAGGCCCACAGGAACAGGAAACCATACAGGAATTTTATGAATCCCCTTCGCATTGCCGCTTCGGCTCTTTTATGTACGCTGGCGCTGGTCAGCCAGCAGGCCGCCGCCGTTGAATACCAGCTGCCTGCAGCCAACAGCCGCCTGATCGGTGAGAACCAGGAATACGTGGTGCCCGCAGACAACCGTCCGCTGGAGCAGATCGCCTCCGACTTCCAGCTGGGTCTGACCAACATCATGGAAGCCAACCCGGGCGTCGACCCCTACCTGCCCAAGGCGGGCAGTACTCTGATCATTCCCCATCAGCTGATCCTGCCCAACGCTCCCCGCGAAGGGATCGTCATCAACGTGGCCGAGATGCGTCTCTATTACTACCCGAAGGGCAAGAACGTGGTGCATGTGCTGCCCATCGGCATCGGCCAGCTCGGGGTCAACACCCCTGAGAACTGGATCACCAAGGTTGAGCGCAAGCGTGCCAACCCGACCTGGACCCCGACCGAGAATATCCGTCGCCGCTACGCCGCCCAGGGCAAGACCCTGCCCGCGGTCTGGCCGGCCGGCCCGGACAACCCCATGGGCCTGCACGCGCTCTACATCGGCAACCTGTACGCCATCCACGGCACCAACGCCACCTTCGGCATCGGTCTGCGGGTGAGCAGCGGCTGCGTGCGCCTGCGCGCCGACGACATCAAGTACCTGTTCGATCACGTGCCGGTCGGCACCCGCGTCCAGTTCGTCAACCAGCCGGTCAAGACCACGGTCGAGCCGGATGGCGGTCGCTACATGGAAGTGCACGAGCCGCTGTCGCGCACCGAGGAAGAGTTCAACTCCACCGCCTCCGTGCCGCTGCCCATGACCCCGGCGACCACCCGCTTCATCGCCCACGCTGACAGCGATTCCAACGTGGTCAAGCAGGTGCTGGAACAGCGTACCGGCATCCCGACCCGCCTCAATCCAGAGGCGTAATGGCCGGCAAGTGCAGTTAAACAACAACGGCGACCATCAGGTCGCCGTTGTTGTTTGTGCGTATCCGGACGTCAGCTTGCTGGTGGGGCATAGAGGGCCAGCCAGTTGCCTTCGGTATCCTCGATGATGACCCTGGACCCATGACCACTGCCGATGCTGTGCAGAGGCTCCAGCACCCGCCCGCCGAGCCGTGGGACCAGCAGCTCCGCCTCCTGCAACCTGTCACCGAGGGAGAGATAGATGAGGGGACCGGCACCGCCGGGCTGGTGATATTTGTCCATGGGGCCGAGACAGGCCGCCGCGTTGCTGCCGTCGTGGCGCAGCATGGCAAAGCGCATGGTCTCTTCCTGGATGGGGGTGACCTGCACATCGAGCAGGGCCGAGTAGAAGTCCATGGCGCGATCCAGATCCCGTGTCGGAATGTCGGCCCAGACCAGGGTGTTGTCCATCGTCGTATTCTCCAGAGTTCCCGGCCAACGCGGTCGGTGGCTCTTTGAGGTTAGAAGTGGCTGTCGGGGGGCGCCATGGATAAAAAAAGCGGCGCCTTATGGCGCCGCTTGAAGGGGGAAGAGCCGAGTAAGGCTCCCCCTCTTATTTGCCGGCAATGCTGAGCCCGCCAAAGCGGATCAGCGGGGCATAGAAGTCCTTGCCATCGTCGTGGTGCAGCTGGTTGCCGACCGCTTCCAGTTCCCCGAGCAGACGATAGAAGTTGCCCGCCACCGTGATGCCGCGTACCGGCGCCACGCGCTCGCCATTGCGGCAGAGGAAGCCGGAGGCGCCGAACGAGAAGTCGCCGCTCACCGCATCGGCCCCAGAGTGCAGGCCGTCCAGCTTGACCAGCTCCAGGTACTCACCGCTTTGTACCTCGGCCTCGCCGTGGGGGCCGAGCCCGAACACCAGGTGACGAGGGGCCACGTCCAGGGCACTGCGGGCACTGCGGGCGGCTGCACCGTTGCTCGTCACGCCGAAGTGGCGGGCGGTGGCGCTGTTGTGCAGCAGGGTCTTGAGCTCCCCCTCGCCGATGAGCAGGAGATCCGAAGTGGCGGCCCCTTCGCCGTCAAACGCCTTGATCTTCATGCCCCCCGGCATATAGGCACGGCTCTCCAGGGTGAGCCAGCGAGAAGCCACGCTTTGGCCCAGCTTGTCGCGCCAGGGGTTGATCCCCTGCTGGGCCCACTTGCCAGACAGGGCGGACTGGAAGCAGCCAAACAGGCTGGCAAAGCAGTGGGTGCTGAAGATGACGCTGTAGCGACCGCTTGGCACCGCCTCACCCATCAGCAGGCCATCGGCCACGGCGTGGATCTGGCGGATGAGAGGCTGGCTCTCCAATTTGTCGAAGCGCCGTGCGTACTGTCCCTGGTAGTGCATGGACTGGCGGCCCTCCCGCTCGATGAGAGCGGAGCTGTGGCAGCCGACGCTGAATTCCTGATGTTCACAGATGCTGCCCTGGCTGTTGGCAAGCCAGAGGCGGCTCTCCCCCTCGAAGAAGCCGTTGTAGGGGGCGCCGGTCACGTCCGGCAGGGCCAGCATGTCGGACTCGAGGCGCAGGGTCAGGGCGATCTTCTCTTCCACCGCCGTGGTGTCGGTCTGATGTATCTCGGCGCAGTCGGTGATGAGCCTGCTCTGCTGCACTGTGATGCGCTGATCCGGGTCCACCTTGGCGAAGCGGCTCGCATCGAGCGCATCCTGCACCATGGCGTCCAGGGCCGACGCGTCGAGGGACTCGGAATAGGCGATGCCGACCCGGCCTTCCTTGATGAGGCGAATGCCGATTTGCTGGCTGCTGGTGACCTTGTATTCACTGAGTTCGCCCTTGTCGGCCTTGAGGGAGAAGGCCTTCTCCTGATTGGCGATGACGTCTGCCTCGGCACCCAGATCGGCGACCTGCTCCAGCAGACGGGCAAGCAGTTGGTTCATGTCGAGTTGGCTCATCAGGCGTTCCCTCCGACCAGGATATTGTCAACCTTGAGCGGCGGCTGGCCGACCGAGGCGGGAATGGATCCGGAGACCGAGCCGCACATGCCGGCGGAGAGGGCCAGATCGCGCCCCACCATGGAGATCTCCTTCAATACCTGCGGGCCGGTGCCGATCAGGGTGGCCGACTTTAGGGGCCGGGTGATCCTGCCCCCCTCGATGAGGTAGGCCTCCTGCACGTTGAAATTGAACTCGCCGGTACCGGGCTGCACAGAGCCCCCCCCCATCCGCTTGGCATAGATACCGTGCTCCACGGTTGCCAGCATGTCGTCGAGGCTGTAGTTGCCCGGTTCGATATAGGTGTTGCGCATGCGGGAGGCGGGGGCGAACTTGTAGGATTCCCGGCGCCCGGAACCGGTGCGGGCGTAGCCGGTGCGAAGGGCCCCCATTCTGTCCACCAGGAAGCCGGTCAGCACGCCGTCCTTGATGAGCTGGGTGTGCTGGGTCGCCATCCCCTCGTCATCGACGTTGATGGAGCCCCAGGCGTTGCCCTGCAAGCCCTCGTCCACCGCGCTGACCGCGGGGTTGGCGATGAGTTGGCCCATCTTGTCGTGGAACACGGATGCCTTCTTGGCCACCGAGGTGGTCTCCAGCAGGTGACCACAGGCCTCGTGGAAGATGACGCCGCCAAAGCCGCTCTCCATGATGACCGGCAGCTTGCCGCTCGGGCAGGGGGCGGCGCCCAGCTTCACCAGTGCCTGGCGGGTGGCGGTGAGAGCCAGCTCGCGGGGATCGATGCTCTCGGCATGCTCCCATCCCTTCATGGCACCGGGGGCTTCATAGCCTACACTCTGCTCGCCCCCGTCCAGGGCGATGGTCTGGGCCATGATGCGGTTGTAGTGGCGGCGATCGCTCACCTGCACCCCTTCGCTGTTGAAGATCTCCACCTCCTGCTCCCAGCCGAGCACGTTGCCCGAGAACTGGCTCACCTTGTCGCTCTCGGCGCGGGCCGCAGCGTCCATGGCATGCAGGTAGGCGATCTTCTGCTCCAGCAGCTTGTCGGCCGACAGCGGCAGAGCGATCGGGTTGCGGTCGGTCAGGCGGGTGAAGTCAAAGGCAGTGGCGGTGACCACGGGGTCACGCCTGTCCTTGGCCGCCAGCAGGGTAACGATGCGCAAGAGCTCGTTGCGATCGGCCAGGTTGGTGTAGCCGTAGAGCACCTTGTGGCCGTAGCACAGGCGAACGCCGATACCGAAGTCGAGACCACCGCTGATGTTCTCTATCTGGCTGGAGAGCAGGCTGAGCTGGCTGCGGCGCTTGCGCTCCACAAACAGCTCGGCGAAATCGGCACCCAGCGCCAGCGCGTGATCGAGCACGTCGCGGGCGATGGCGGGGGCCAACAGGGAGAATGAAGTCATAGAATATCCTTTTCTGGTCTGTCCGTTTGCTTCCGACACCCGGCGTTGTGTTGTTATGGGGTGTCGACCTCATTGTTGCAGACCAGAAGCAAAAAGTCGCTATAGCGTCAGCCGATGATACCAAACGAGAAAATCGGTGCGATTTATGCGCCCGGCAGCCCGAGCGCAGGCTACCGGCAGGGGAGGTTGGCGCCGCTCATGGCGCTCGTTTTATATGAGGTTGACCCACTGCTCGATACGGGGTCGATCTGGTCGCCCATTGGCCGGCGTCGTTGAACATCCAGGCGGCCAGGATCAGAGCAGTTCGTGGATCTCGCTCAGGATCTGGTCGACCCACTGCTCGATACGGGGTCGGTCTGGTCGTCCATTGGCTGGCGTCGTCGAACATCCAGACGGCCAGGGTCAGAGCAGTTCGTGGATCTCGCTCAGGATCTGGTCGACCCACTGCTCGATGCGGGACTCGGTCTGGTCGTACTGGTTGGCGTCATCGAGGGCCAGCCCGACGAAGTGGCGGCCATCGTCGATGAGCGCCTTGGAGGCGTCAAACTCGTACCCCTCGTTGGGCCAGTAGCCCACCAGCTTGACCCCCTTGGGGACCAGCTGATCGTGCAGCAGGCCGAGGGCATCCTGATACCACTCCCCATAGCCAAGCTGATCGCCCATGCCAAACAGGGCGATGATGCGTCCCTCCAGATGCAGGTCGGCGATGTCTTCCCAGCGGGATTCCCAGTCCTCCTGCAGCTCGCCGAAGTCCCAGGTGGAGATGCCCAGGATCAGGATGTCGTACTCCTGCATGCGGGCGAGGGGCACATCCTTGATGTTGTGGAGATCGACCAGCTCGGGGCCGATGAGGGCGCGGATCTTCTCGGCGGCCATCTCGGTGTAGCAGGTGGTGGAGCCATAAAACAAACCTATCTTCATCGCTCTTCTCTTGATCGCAGTCGGCAAGGGGCGTGACCGGCACAGCGGCGCCCGGGGGGAGGGCGCTAGTCTAGCAGATTGCGCCGGGCTCTTCACCGCCTGAGGGGATGTGCAGCCTTGCCTTGCGGCCCGGGTGGGTCGGCACGTTACAATGGCGACCTGTTTCCCTGAGCGCGGCGCACCATGAGCAAAGCAGAATCCCATCCCCTGATCGAGCCGTTTCTCGACGCCCTCTGGCTGGAGCGGGGGCTTTCCGACAACACGGTCAGCTCCTATCGCACCGACCTGGAAAAATTTGCCCTCTGGCTCGATGAGCAAGGCGGTTCCCTGCTGCTGGCGGGGCTGGACGACATCCAGCACTACCTCGCCTGGCGGGTGGACCATCAGTTCGCGGCCAGCAGTACGGCCCGTTTCCTCTCGGCCCTGCGCCGCTTCTACCAGTATCTCAATCGCGAGAAGCTGCGCAGCGACGATCCCACCGTGCTGCTGGAGGGGCCAAAGCTCCCCAAAAAGCTGCCATCGGATCTGAGCGAAGCCGAGGTGGAGGCGCTGCTGCAAGCGCCCCTGGTGGACGATCCGCTGGAGCTGCGGGACAAGGCAATGCTCGAGCTGCTCTACGCCACCGGGCTGCGGGTGTCCGAGCTGGTGGGGCTGACCGCCGAACACGTCAGCCTGCGCCAGGGGCTGGTGCGGGTGGTGGGCAAGGGCAACAAGGAGCGCCTGGTCCCCATGGGGGAAGAGGCGGTGCATTGGCTGGAGCGCTACTACCGGGAGGGGCGCACCCTGCTGCTGGGTGGCACCAGCTCGGACGTGGTGTTCCCCTCCAAGCGGGCCCGGATGATGACCCGCCAGACCTTCTGGCACCGCATCAAGCTCTATGCCCTGAGAGCCGGCATCAGGGGGGAACTCTCCCCCCACACCCTGCGTCACGCCTTCGCCACCCACCTGCTCAATCACGGCGCCGACTTGCGGGTGGTGCAGATGCTGCTGGGCCACGCGGATCTCTCCACCACCCAGATCTATACCCACGTGGCCAACGAGCGGCTCAAGGCACTGCACGGCCAGCACCACCCCAGAGCCTGATCGCCTCATCGGCCTTGCAACAAAAAACCGCCCGAAGGCGGTTTTTTTTTCAGCACACGACAGGGAGGAAACGGTTATTTCCCCTGCTGGGATTTCAGCAAGTCGCGGATCTCGGTCAGCAGCTCCTGATCCTTGGTGGGGCCGGCCGGGGCAGCGGCTTCCTCTTCCTGCTTCTTCTTCAGGGTGTTGATGGCCTTGAGCCCCATGAAGATGGCGAAGGAGATGATCAGGAAGTCGATACAGGTCTGGATGAACTTGCCGTAGGCGATGACCACGGCAGGGGCATCCCCTTCGGCGGCCTTCAGGGTCACGGCGAGATCGCTGAAATCCACGCCCCCCAGGATCAGCCCGATGGGGGGCATGATCACGTCTCCCACGAAGGAGGAGACAATCTTGCCAAAGGCGGCACCTATGATGATACCGACCGCCATGTCGATCACATTGCCCCTGGATGCAAAGGCCTTGAACTCTTGAATAAGACTCATTTTTCCCCCTAGAAATGGACAACGTGCCACCTGAGCGCACGTCGATTTGAATAATAAAACATCAGCAAAACAGAGGGATGACTAAAGATGTCTCCCGTCGTCCTGATTAGCTTGCGGGGCTCAAGCCCGATTGGCAACCTGTCATCCCGTGATTTTTTCTTGCGGACGTTATTAATCGATCACTAATTAAGGTCTTTGGGAGAGGGAATTGTCTGGGTTACCTTATGAGACCCTTCAATCATGCCAAGTGAATGAGCTGATGCGATATTTACTGCTGGGAATGATGCTGCTGTGCGCTTTTGCGGCCAGCGCGGGGATGGACCCCCATGTGTTGAAACAGACCATAGAGCAGCGCCTCGGTGTGCAGGTCTACCTGGTGGACGAGACCCCCATGCCGGGCCTCTATCTGCTGGGCACGGCCCAGGGACTGCTCTACAGCGATGCCAGGGGAGACTATGTGCTGCAGGGCTCCATGCTGGATCTGGCCCACGACATGAGAAACCTCACCCGGCTCAGCCAGCAGCAGCAACGCAGGCTGGCGCTCTCCCAGATAGGGGAGGCCCGGCTCTGGCTCAAGGCCACCCCTGAACGCCACCGCCTCACCCTGTTTACCGATCTCGCCTGCGGTCCTTGCCGCATCGCGCTGGAGGAGTTGCCCCGCTTGCAGGCGAGGAGCGTGAGCGAACTGCTGCCTGCACCTGTCGCCGCCTCGGATCAGGCTAGCTGGTGCGATCCCGGGCTGCTGCGCGAACTCAACTTCAGCGATCGTTTGCCTGAGAGCGGCTGTAATGCGATCCTTGCCCATCATATCGGCCTGAGCCAGTGGCTCGGGATCAAGGCGTCACCGAGCTGGGTCCTGCCCAATGGCGACCTGGTGCGCGGTTACCAGAGCCCCGAACAACTGCTCAAGATACTGGATCACATCAATGCCCCTGCAAATCCGTCGTCGTCCGCGAGTTGATGATTCCCATCTGCCCGCCACCCTGCACCCGCTGCTTCGCCAGATCTTCGCCAGCCGCGGGGTCGAAGACCCTGCCCTGCTGGAGCGCAGCGCCAACCAGCTGCTGCCGCCCCAGCGTCTGTTCGGCATGGCGCAGGCGGTGCCGCTGCTGGCCGAGGCGCTGACGGCGCAAAAACGCATTCTCATCGTCGGTGACTTCGACTGCGACGGCGCCACCAGCTCGGCCCTGTGCGTGCTGGCCTTGCGCGCCATGGGGGGGCACCACATCGATTTTCTGGTGCCCAACCGATTCGAGTTCGGTTATGGCCTCACCCCGGAGATCGTCGAGCTGGCGGTGGCCCGCGGCGCCGAGTTCCTGATCACGGTGGACAACGGGATCTCCAGCATCGCCGGGGTGGCGGCGGCCAAGGCGGCAGGCATGCAGGTACTGGTTACCGATCACCATTTGCCGGGTCAGGAGCTGCCTGACGCCGACGCGATAGTGAACCCCAACCAGCATGGCTGCGACTTCCCCTCCAAGTCCCTGGCCGGGGTCGGGGTCGCCTTCTATCTGATGGCGGCCCTCAACACCCATCTGCGCCAGAGCGGCTGGTATGAGCGCCAGGGGCTGCGCGCCCCCAACGTGGCGGATTACCTGGATCTGGTGGCCCTCGGCACCGTGGCCGACGTGGTGGCGCTCGATGGCAACAACCGCATCCTGGTTCATCAGGGGTTGCAGCGGATCCGGGCCGGCCGTTGTCGCCCCGGCATCCAGGCGCTGGTGGATGTGTCGGGCCGCGACGGTCGTCGCCTGTGCGCTGCCGATCTCGGCTTTGCGCTGGGGCCGCGCCTCAACGCGGTGGGCCGGCTCGATGACATGTCCCTCGGGGTCGCCTGTCTGCTCTGTGACGACATCAACCTGGCGCGCCAGTTCGCCTCCGAAATGGACAGCCTCAACCAGGAGCGCAAGGAGATCGAGCAGGGGATGCAGCAGGAGGCGCTCGCCACCCTGGAGCAGATCCGTTTTCGTGACGGCGAGGTGCCGTCGGGTATCGTGCTGCACCGGGACGAGTGGCATCAGGGGGTGGTGGGGCTGGTGGCCTCCAAGGTGAAGGAGAAGTACTACCGCCCGGTCATCGCCTTTGCCGAGAGCAGCGAGACCGAGCTCAAGGGCTCCGGGCGCTCCATCCCGGGGGTGCACCTGCGCGATGCGCTGGAACTGCTCGATACCCGCCACCCCGGCTTGATGGGCAAGTTTGGCGGCCACGCCATGGCGGCCGGGTTGACCCTGCCCAAGGCCAATATCGAGGCCTTCGGCCGGGCCTTCGAGGCGGTCATCGGCGAGCTGGTGACCCCTGAGCTCTTGACCGGGGTGCTGCTCACCGATGGCGAGCTGCTGCCGGACGAGCTCACCCTCGAGCTGGCGGAGCTTATTCGCGCCTCCGGCCCCTGGGGTCAGGCCTTCCCCGAGCCGCTGTTTGACGGGGAATTCGTGCTGGTGCAGCAGCGGCTGGTGGGGGAGAAGCACCTCAAGATGATGCTGACCACGGATTCCGGCCACGCGGTGGATGCCATCGCCTTTGGCGTCGACTTGCAGCGCTGGCCCGATGCTTCGGTGAAGCGGGTGCGGCTGGTCTACCGGCTCGACGTCAACGAGTGGCGCGGCAACCGCAGCGTGCAGCTGCTGGTGGAGCATCTGGAGGCCGCCGGCCTCTGACGTTCGTGAGTTTCTTTTGCTGCCTATGACGGCCACCTCAGGGTGGCCGTTTTTTTATGGTGTTAACCCGGATGTTGTCGTTGACCCGTCTATTGCTTCACAGTTTAAGCTTCCCTTCATCGGGTCACGGACCCCTCAGCGAGTGGTTGTCATGAAAATATCCGAACTGGCCCGGCGCTGCGGCCTGGCCCGCTCCACCCTGCTCTATTACGAGAAGCTGGGGGTGATTGCGGGCACGAGGAGCGCCAACGGCTATCGCCACTACGACGATGACGATCTGCAGCGGCTGCGGATGGTACAGGCTCTGCAGGCGGGTGGCCTCAGCCTCAAGCAGTGCCTCGCCTGTCTGGCGGGCGAGCTGGAGCAGGCAACGCTGGAAGCCCGGGTCAGGGAGCTGGATGAAGAGCTGGCGCGGATGCAACGCGCCCGGGATCTGCTGGCGGATCTCGCCGGTTTGCGTGCGCACTCCGGCGACGAGTTCAAGGCCTGGCAGCGGCAACTGCAGCATCAAGCCCCGCAGGCTTACTTTGCCTGGGTGATGAAGCAGGGATTCAGTGAAAAAGAGCGTTACCACCTGCAGTGGCTCAGCAAAGACATGAATGAACATGAGCGCTACATCCGGGATTTCAAGCTGCTGCTGGATGGCATGAGCTATTGGGGGCCGGGCGATAGCCTCTTCACCCAGCAGCAATTTGCCGCGCTGCCCAGCCAGCCTCGCCGGATCCTCGACATGGGCTGTGGGCGCGGCGCCGCCACCCTGGCGCTGGCACAGGTGACGGACGCCACCATCGTAGCCATCGATCTGGACGAGGAGGCGCTGGCCGCCGTGGCCCGTAGCGCCAGTGCGGCGGGGCTGAGTCAGGTCACTACCCTGTGCGCCAACATGGCGGCGCTGCCGGCAGACCTGGCCCCCGCCGATCTCATCTGGGCCGAGGGGAGCGCCTACACCATCGGGGTGGCCAACGCCTTGCAGACATGGCGGTCGTACCTTGCCGGCCCTGCTGCCTGCCTGGTGCTGAGCGACCTGGTGTGGCTGACGGACACGCCGCCAGAGGAGGCACTGGCGTTCTGGCAGCGGGATTATCCCACCATGCAGACCCTGGCGGGCCTGCTCAAAACGGTGCAGGAGGCGGGTTATCGCTGCCTGTGGCACACCCCGTTACCGCAAAGGGCCTGGGACAACTATCTGGATCCCATCGAGCGCAATCTGGCGCGCCACCGTGCCGAGCTGGGGGATAGCCCAGCCTGGCAGGATCTGAGCCGGGAAGTGGCCATCCACCGCCAATACCTGGGCTGCTATGGCTATGTGATCTGCTGCCTGCAGACAGTCTGATCAGGCCATCCATTGCAAGATAACAAATGGAGAAAACCTTATGAATATTCTCATTCGACCTGAAACGGGCGCCGATCACGACGCCATTGAAGCGCTGACCGTGGCCGCGTTCCTCAATGCCCCCCATACCGATCACAACGAACAGCTGATCGTGCGCGCCTTGCGCCAGGCCGGGGCACTCAGCCTGTCGCTGGTGGCGGAGCAGGCGGGGCGGGTGGTCGGCCACCTCTGCTTCTCGCCGGTCACCATCAGCGATGGCAGCCCGCACTGGTATGGCCTTGGCCCCATTTCGGTCTCTCCTGCGCTTCAGGGCAGGGGGCTGGGGTCACGGCTGATGGACGCGGGTCTGGCCGAGCTCAAGGGGATGGGAGCGGCCGGCTGCGTGGTGCTGGGGGATCCCGGCTTCTACGGCCGTTTTGGTTTCGTGTCCGAGCCGGGGTTGACGCTGCCCGGCGTGCCGCCCGAGTACTTCATGGCCCGCTCGTTCGGCGCTGACATGCCCAGTGGTGAAGTGCGCTATCACCCGGCCTTCGAGCAGGGCTAAGCCCTCACCTTGAGGAAGATGCAAGTCGCTTTCTCAAGGTGGTGCAACCTTGCCGGTTTTAGGGAATGGGGCGGTGTTTAATATCGCTCCTGTTAATATCTCATGGTGGAAAATGCAATAAGTGACGGTATTGTGATATATTCCACCTGTAATTTTTCTTGACGGACAGCCCCCTTGTCATCCTCTCGCCGCCCCTCGTCATGGCCGATGGTGCTTGCCATCGCCTGCCTTCTCTGGCTTGCCGCTGCGGCGGCGGCAGGGGTCGTTGCAACTAAGGGAATGGAGACGCAAGGGCAGGAGCGGCCGATGCTGTTCCATGAGCCAGCGAACCCGGGGCTTGCCGACAACGTCAGCCTGCCGCCGGGCGGCCAGTGGCGGCTCAGCTTCGAGCAGGGTCGACGGTTGGAAGGGGCCGCTCAAGCCGAGCTCTATGAGGTGCTGCTGGCCTGGTTCCAGCACGAGATCCTCGGCCTGCTCTGCGGCCTGCTGTTTTTCCTGCCTCTCATCTATCTCAGGCAGCGGCCCGACTACTTCGGCGCTCTGCACACACGGCGGCTTCGCTGCCACCACCTGCAATATCGCTTCTGCCAGGGCGACTAGGTTCACCAGCCGGGCGCCTGCCCGTTTGATCCCCGTCATTGAGTACCGCTGACCGGGCTGCTCGGCAGTCTGGCGGCTGCCGTGGTCATTCTGGGTGCTGCGCCAGCTCTCTCTGTAAACGTCATCCGTGACGTCATCTTCGCGACTGGCCGTTGGCCGGGCGCGGACGTGCTCTTATTGCAACCAAGTGGTGAACTCATTCATGGACTATTACGTCAATCTCTTCATCCAGTCGATTTTTGTGGAAAACCTGGCGCTGGCCTTCTTCCTTGGCATGTGCACCTTCCTGGCCGTTTCCAAGAACATCAACACCGCCTTCGGTTTGGGCATGACGGTGCTGGTGGTCATGGTGATAGCCATTCCCCTCAACAACCTGATCTACCGCCATATCCTGCGTCCCGAGAGTACCTTCCTCGGGGAGTTTGATCTGGGCTTTCTCGATTTCATCGTCTACATCGGGGTGCTGGCGGCGCTGGTGCAGGTGATGGAGATGGTGCTCGACAAACATTTCCCAGCGCTCCATCACGCGCTCGGTATCTATCTGCCGCTGCTGACGGTGCACTGCGCCATCTTCGGCGGGGTGATGTTCATGGCCCAGCGGGATTACGACTTCATCGAATCCGTGGTCTACGGGGCGGGCTCAGGGCTGGGCTGGCTGCTGGCCATCGTCGCCATTGCGGGGTTGCGCCAGAAGATGAAGTATTCGGATGTGCCCGAGGGGCTGCGGGGGATCGGCATTACCTTCATCGTGGCCGGGCTGATGTCCCTCGGCTTCATGTCTTTTTCCGGCATCTCGCTCTGAGCCATGGGCCGGGTGGTGGCCCAATGAAGGTGCTCAATCCAGACGCTTTGCCATGTTGTAGCCGGTGATGGTGAAGCCCAGCGCCTGATAGAGCGCCAGTGCCCTCGGGTTGTCATGGGCCACCCTCAGCTTGATCTGGTGGATGCCTAGGGGGGCGAGCTGCGCTTCCAGGGCGGCCATGGCTGCCTTGCCGAGGCCGCGACCACGATGGGGCGGTGTCACATAGAAGTCGTAGATGAAGGTGGTGCCGGCGGCGGCGTCGATGGCGTGCCAGAGATAGCCCAGAGGCTCGCCCGGCGCGTTCGAGGCTTCAGGTACCATGGCGAGCAGGTGATGACCCGGGGTGGCGACACCCAGTGGCAGGAGCTGCTGCAACGAGGCGTCGGCCTGACGGTGGGCGTCAGGCAGCGCCATCCCGTGGTTGCTGGCAAGATCCTGGGCGTAATCCTCGATGAAGTAGTCGCGATAGGCGGGAAAGTCTGCGTCACGCAGGGGGATCAGGTGAACGGTGAGAGTCGGCATCCGGCACAGCACTCCAGAGAAGGGGAGTGGCCACGTTACGCCAGAACGGCGCCAATCACAAAGGGACAACCGCTGCCTGCGAGGTGACGGCGATAAAAAAAGAGCGCCCAGGGGCGCTCTTTTTTCTGCCAGCAGGAAAAGAGGCTTATTTGACCTCTTCCCCCTTGGCTTGCAGGTCTGCGTGGTAGGAGGAACGCACGAAGGGACCGCAGGCGGCGTGGCTGAAGCCGAGCTCCATGGCCACATCCTTGAGTTCGTCGAACTCTGCGGGCGGCACATAACGCTTCACCGGCAGGTGGTGGCGGCTCGGTTGCAGATACTGGCCCAGGGTCAGCATGTTGACGCCGTGCTCGCGCAGATCCTTGAGTACCTCGACGATCTCCTCGTTGGTCTCGCCAAGGCCCATCATCAGACCGGACTTGGTCGGCACGTGGGGGTGCATCTCCTTGATGCGGCGCAGCAGCTCCAGGGACCACTTGTAGTCGGCACCCGGACGGGCAACCCGGTACATGCGCGGGGCGGTTTCCAGGTTGTGGTTGAAGACGTCAGGCGGGGTCTCGCGGAACACCTCCAGCGCCTGCTCCATCCGGCCACGGAAGTCCGGGGTCAGGATCTCGATGCGGGTCTGGGGGCTGTGCTCGCGGATCTCGCGGATGCAGTCGGCGAAGTGCTGGGCACCGCCGTCCCGCAGATCGTCGCGGTCCACCGAGGTGATCACCACGTACTTGAGGTTCATCTCCTTGATGGTGAGTGCCAGCTTCTTCGGTTCCTCCGGATCCAGCGGCAACGGACGGCCGTGGGCCACGTCGCAGAAGGGGCATCGGCGGGTACAGATGGCGCCCATGATCATGAAGGTCGCGGTGCCGTGGTTGAAGCACTCCGCCAGGTTGGGGCAGGAAGCCTCTTCACACACAGAGTGCAGCTTGTTTTTGCGCAGGGTGCTCTTGATGTGCTCGATCTTCTGGCTCGACGGCGGCAGCTTGATCCGCATCCACTCCGGCTTGCGCAGCACTTCCTCGTTGGGATCCGGCATGAATTTCACCGGGATCAGGGCCATCTTGTCGCCATCGCGCAGCTTGACGCCCGGCTCCATACGAACGGGTTTGCTCATGATTCACTCTCGGTGTTTGTTATTGTCTGGTTGACGGTCACCAGGGGCCTTGCGGCTCCCTCGTGACCACGGGGCATGGGGTTGCTCATGCCGCCTCTTCGGTATTCGTGATCTCTTGGTAGCCAATCAGGCGGGCCAGCTCCGTCACCAGCAGGGACTGTGCCTCGGCGACGCTCTGCGGGCCGCCCAGGGCGCTGGTCTGGGTCATGGCCATGCCCGCATAGCCGCACGGATTGATGCGCAGGAAGGGAGTCATGTCCATGTTGACGTTGAGGGCCAACCCGTGGAACGAGCACCCCTTGCGAATGCGCAAACCCAGGGACGCCAGTTTGGCTTCCATACCCAGATCGCTCTTCACGTAGACGCCCGGGGCATCGGCCTTGGCGTAGGCCTCGATATTGCTTTTGGCGAGCGTGTTGATGATGGCGGTTTCGAGGCAGGTCACCAGCTCCCGTACAGAGAGCTTGCTGCGGCGCACATCCACCAGCACGTAGAGCACCAGCTGGCCCGGGCCGTGATAGGTCACCTGGCCGCCGCGATCACTCTGCACCACCGGGATGTTGCCCGGGGCGAGCAGGTGTTCGGCCTTGCCGGCCTGGCCCTGGGTGTAGACGGGGTCATGCTCCACTACCCAGAACTCGTCCGGGGTGTCGGGGGTGCGATTGTCGGTGAACGCCTTCATGGCGTCCCACACCGGCTGGTAGGGGCGACGGCCCAGCTGTCTGACGAGCAGTTGGCCGGCTGACGGTTGTGGCTCGGCGGGCGTTTCGAGTGACATCTTTCCTCACTGGCGGCGCGGTGTCGGTACGGTCGCCGCTGCGACCGGGCGGCAAATAATCAGTCGCCCCGGTGGCGGGGCGAGAGAGGCAACTTACAGGACGTAACGAACCAGCTCGATCTTGCCAAGGGCGGTATACATGGCCTCGATGTGTTCCTTGCTCTGGGCGGTGACCGTCACCCGTACCGAGTGATAGTTGCCCTTGGAGCTCGGCTGAACGGTCGGGCTGTAGGTGCCGGGGGCGTGCTGCTGCAGCACTTCCACCACCATGTCGGGCAGGGCGGGATCGGCCACGCCAAGCACCTTGAACGGGAACTTGCAGGGGAACTCCAGCAGTTCATCAAACTTGGTATTCATCTACTTCACCTTTCTGGGTCGCCGGGACGCGACGTCATCTTTACGTCTTTGAGGGCCGCCGAAACGGTCCCCTCATCTGCCCCCAGGGGACAGTTCCCAGTCTATATGGGCATGAGCCGCCTCGGGATCAAGACCCGGCGGTGCGGCAAGACGTGGAAATGCTGCTTTTTACCACAAATCGTCAGTCGGCGGAACCTGCAGATTACAGGGTTATTGACTGGACAGACCGCAAAAGACAGCAGCGGCGCCTGTTGGCGCCGCTGCTTGAGGAAGGGTCTGTTACTTGAACCAGCTGGAGACCAGCATCACCAGGTAATCCCACAGGCGGCTTATCAGGCCACCTTCCTGCACCTCTTCCAGGGCAACCAGGGGAACCTGCTTGATCTCCTTGTCCCCTTGCTTGAGGTACACGGTGCCGACGCGCTGGCCCTTGGCCAGGGGCGCCTTCAGCTCGCTCTCCAGCTGGAAGTCCGCCTTGAGGTTGTTGCCCTGGCCACGGGTGACCAGCACGGAGACGTCCTTGTCGACCCCCAGCTTCACTTCCGGCTTGTCGCCCATCCAGATCTTCTGGGTGACCAGTTCGGTGCCCGCCTTGTAGGGGGTCAGGCTCTGGAAGAAGCGGAAGCCGTAGGTGAGCAGCTTCTTGCTCTCGGCAGCGCGGGAGGCCTCGCTGTTGGCCCCCATGACCACGGCGATCAGGCGCATGCCTTCGTTGTTGGTGGCGGAAGAGACCAGGTTGTAGCCGACCTGGCTGACGTGACCTGTCTTGATGCCGTCAACCTGCAGGGATTGGTCCCACAGCAGGCGGTTGCGGTTGTGCTGGGTGATGCCGTTGAACACGAAGGACTTCTGGGAGTAGATCTTGTACTCCTCCGGCTGATCGTGGATCAGGGCCTGACCCAGGCGGGCCATGTCGCGGGCGGTACTGTAGTGGCCCTCTTCATCCAGGCCGTGGGGGTTCTTGAACTGGGAGTCCTTCATGCCGAGCTTGGCGGCCCAGGCGTTCATCAGGCTGGCAAAGGAGTCGGTGCTGCCCGCCAGGTGCTCGGCCATGGCGACACAGGCGTCGTTGCCGGACTGGATGATGATGCCCTTGTTGAGATCATCGACGGAGACCTGCTTGCCCACCTCGATGAACATCTTGGAGGAGTCGGAGTAGTTCTTGGACCAGGCGTTCTGGCTGATGGTCACCATGTCGGTGCCCTTGATGTTCCCCTTGTGCAGCTCGTCGCCGACGATGTAGGAGGTCATCATCTTGGTCAGGCTGGCGGGGGGCAGACGCTCGTCGGCGTTCTGCTCGGCCAGCACCTGGCCGGAGAAGTAGTCGATCAGGATGTGGGCCTTGGCGGAGATCTCGGGCGCGGCAGGCACCACCATGGGGGCGCTGTTCAAAGTGGGGACCGGCTGGGCACTCGGCAGGGCCGAATCCGGGGTCGGAACAGGCTGGTTGGCCTGAGCGGTGGCGCTTAACAGGGAGGCCAGAATAACGGAGCGGGCAAATTTGGACATCTTGAAATTCCTGGTGCCTGGATGGGATGTACCCAAGTTGAAAAAAAGCGGGCCCCACTATACCAGATGTGCGTGTCGGTCATAGTCCGAGATGCGACCTGGACGGGATTTTATGGGATGGTCCCCGACCTCGCGTCGTATCCCGGCGCGAGGTCGGGGCGGGTATCAGGGCACGATGAAGGCCTGCTCCAACCCGCCCTGGCGTATCTGCTCGAGCAGGGGGGCCTGCTTGTCGCTGGCCACGGGCCCGAGCAGGACGCGGAAGACGGCGCCGTGCGCCACCACCTGGTACGGCACGCCATAGCGCTGGGTCATCACCTTGCCCATGGCCTCGGCCCGCGCCTGCGAGCCGCTGGCAAGCACCTGGATCATCTTGCCCTGGGTCGCACCGGCCTTGGGAGGGGAGACGGTGGTGGTCGCCGTGGCGGCAGGAGCAGGAGCAGGGGCGGCCTTGGCCGGTGCCGTGGGGGCCGGCGCCTCGTTCACGAAGGAATTGGCGGCTGGCGCCGCAGGCTCCATGGGCGTCATCGGGGTCATGGGCACCATCTCTACCATCTGATCCGGCTGATCGGTAATGAGTTCGAGGCGCACCCGGGCCTCACCCCCTTCCACCATCTCCAGCTGCGCGGCGGCGGCGTGGGAGAGATCGATGAGGCGATCGCTGCCGAAGGGACCGCGATCATTGACGCGTACTATGGTCTCCAGACCGTTGTCCAGATTGGTGACCCGCACGTAGCTTGGCAGGGGCAGGTTGCGGTGGGCGGCGCTGAACAGGGTGCTGTCCTGCACGTCGCCGTTGGCAGTCTTGTTGCCGTCCAGATCCCGGGAGAGCCAGCTGGCAGTGCCTTCCTCGCTGTAGTGCTTGATGTCGCGCCACACCTCAAACTTCTGCTTGCCAATCCAGTAGTCCCGGTTGCCGCTCTCGCTCATGGGTTCGGGGCGGGGAATGGCGCCGGTCGCCTGGGGGATCTCGATGACCTGGGGCTTCTCCTGGGGGACGGGCTCTGGCGGCAGCGGCTGGGGTTCGGGTTGGCTGCTACAGGCGGCCAGCAACAAGGTCAGGCTGAGGGGAAGAAGTTTGTGGCTGTAATGCATAAGCGTCCTGGATTGCTTGACTGAGTTGATGCACCGCCATCGCATAGAGAGGGCTGCGATTGTAGCGGGTGATCACGTAAAAATTGTGGCGCGCGACCCAGTATTCCGGTCCTTCGGCCTGCTCCATCGCCAGCAGTTTTACCGGCGTCTCGGGTGACGGCGGTGTGGCGACTTCAATGCCCGCAGCGGCCAGCTCTGCCCAGCGGTGTCTGAGCTCGGGCTCGGGTGCAAGCAGGGTACCTACTGGCGCCAATCCGATCAAGGCGGGCTCCACCACCGGCTCGCCCCAGCGCCAGTGGTGCAGGGCGAAGTAGTTGGCCACGCTGCCGATGGCATCTGCCGGGTTGGCGAAGAGATCCCGCTTGCCGTCTCCGTCGAAGTCGACCGCGTAGTGGCGGTAGCTGGAGGGCATGAACTGGCCCATGCCCATGGCACCGGCATAGGAGCCCTTGAGGGTGGTGAGCGGCCACTTCTCTTCCCGGGCAAGCAGCACCAGCTGGGCAAACTCCTTGGCGAAGAAATCCGCCCGTTCGGGGTAGTGGAATCCCAGGGTGTAAAGGCTGTCGAGCACCGGGTGGCGCCCCATCTGTCGACCGTAAAAGGTCTCGATGCCGATGATGGCGACGATGAGGGAGGCGGGGACCTGGTAGGTCTGCTCGGCCCGTGCCAGGGTGGCGGCATGGCGCTGCCAGAATCCCACTCCGTCCCGGATGCGCTCCGGGGTGATGAACAGCGGCCTGTAGCGGTGCCAGGGCTTGGCTTCCCAGGGGCGGCGGATGGTGTCCAGCACCTCCTGGCGCAGGCTGGCCTGGGCGGCGGCGGCCTGCAACTCTGCCAGCGGCACCTGCTGCTGCTCGGCAAGCAGGCTGAGCCGGGCCGGCGAGACGGCAGCACCCGCCGTCAGGGTGCACAGAGATAGAGCCAGCCAGCCGAGCCGCATCAGGCGAGCAGCCGCCTGTGGGTCTGGATGGACATCAGAACGCCGAAGCCCGCCATCAGGGTCACCATGGAGGTACCGCCGTAGCTCACCAGTGGCAGGGGAACCCCTACCACCGGCAGGATGCCGCTTACCATGCCCATGTTGACGAACACATAGACGAAGAAGGTCAGGGTCAGGGCGCCCCCCAGCAGGCGTTCGAAGCTGTTCTGGGCCTGCATGGAGATAAACAGGCAGCGGCTGATGATGTAGAGGTAGATGACCAGCAAGAGGGCCACTCCCACCAGACCGAACTCCTCGCTGAAGACGGCGAAGATGAAGTCGGTGTGGCGCTCTGGCAGGAATTCGAGCTGGGACTGGGTGCCTTGCAGCCACCCCTTGCCAAACACGCCGCCGGAGCCGATCGCAATCTTGGACTGGATGATGTGATAGCCGCGACCGAGGGGGTCCTTCTCCGGGTCCAGCAGCATCAGCACCCGCTGGCGCTGGTAGTCGTGCATCAGGAAGAACCAGAGAACCGGCATGAAGGCGCAGATGAGCAAGACCGCGAGCCCGATGAGCCACCAGCTGATCCCCGCCAGGAAGATGACGAAGAAGCCGGAAGCGGCCACCAGGATGGAGGTGCCGAGATCGGGTTGGGCCGCGATCAGCAGGGTGGGCAGCAGCACCATCACCAGGGCGATCATCACATGGCTGAACTTTGGCGGCAGGGAGTGCCGGCTGAGCCAGGCGGCCACCATGATGGGCATGGAGAGTTTCATCACCTCGGAGGGTTGGAACTTCATGAAGCCGAGATCGAGCCAGCGCTGGGCCCCCTTGCCGATATGGCCGAACACGTCCACCGCGATGAGCAGCAGCACCACCACCGCAAACAGGGGCACCGACCAGCGGGCATAGAGGGAGGGCGGCAGCTGGGCCATGCCGATCATCAGACCGAAGGCCAGGGCGCCGCGCACCAGCTGGCGCACGATGGAGTCGAGATCCTGGCCCGAGGCGGAGTAGAGCACCACCATGGAGAGGGCCATCAGGGTCAGCAGGCCGAGCAGCAGCGGCAGGTCGATGTGCAGCTTGTACCAGATGCTCTGCTGGCGGGCAGAATTACTCATTGGGAAACGACCTCACTCGGTTGGGACGGCTTTTCCGGTGCCGGTGGCAACTGGGGTTCCGGCGGGAGCAGATAGGCATCCAGCATGTGGCGGGCGACCGGTGCCGCCATGGCGCTGCCGCCCCCGGCGTTCTCCAGCACCAGGGCGACGACCGCCTTGGGTGCCTCGAAGGGGGCGAAGGCGACGAACAGGGCGTTGTCGCGGTGCTCCACCTTGGTGGTGGCCGCGTTGTAGACCTGGTTCTCCTTGAGGCCCACCACCTGGGCGGTGCCGGACTTGCCCGCCGCCTTGTAGGGGGTATTGGCGAAGGCGCGGCGCCCCGTCCCTTCGTGGCCGTTGATGACGCGCCACATGCCGTCCTTGGCCACCTGCCAGTAGGTATCGCTCTTGGCGGCGATGGCCACGTTCGGGTTGATGGGGGCGTTGACCACGCCATCGGAGGAGGCGGTGCTCTTGAGCAGGTGCGGCGTCACGTCGTGACCGTTCTGGGTCAGGATGCTGATGGCCTTGGCGAGCTGGATCGGGGTGGCGCTCCAGTAGCCCTGGCCGATGCCGATGGAGATGGTGTCCCCCTGGTACCAGGGTTGACGCCAGCGGGCCATCTTCCAGTCCCGGGAGGGCATGACGCCCCGGGTCTCTTCATAGAGGTCCACGCCGCTGTACTGGCCGAAGCCGAACTTGGTCATGTAGCTGTTGATCTTGTCGATGCCGACCCGGTAGGCGAGATCGTAGAAATAAGTGTCCGCAGACACTTCGATGGCGCGATAGACGTCGAGCCAGCCGTGGCCCCAGCGGCGCCAGTCCCGGAACTTCTTGGTGGTGCCCGGGATGGAGAAGCTGGGCCCGCCGAAGTAGCGGTAATTGGGAGTGATCGCCCCCTCGTTGAGCCCCATCACCGCCATCATGGGCTTGACGGTGGAGGCGGGGGCATAGATGCCCTGGGTGGTTCGGTTCACCAGCGGCCGGGCGGGATCGTTGAGCAGCGCCGAGTAGTTGGCGCTGGAGATGCCGGTCACGAACAGGTTGGGGTCGTAGCTCGGGCTCGACTCCATGGCCAGGATGGCGCCGGTGTTGGGTTCCATCATCACGATGGCGCCCCGGCGGCCGGCCAGCAGCTCCTGTGCCTTCAACTGCAGGCGGATGTCGATGTTGAGGTAGATGTCCTTGCCGGGCTCGGGGGGCTGGAATTTCAGGGTGCGCACCACCCGGCCGCGGTTGTTCACCTCGACCTCCTGATAACCCGCCACGCCGTGCAGCTGATCCTCGTAGTACTTCTCCACCCCCTGTTTGCCGATGTCCTTGGTGGCGGCATAGTTGGCGAGCTTCTCCTCCTTCTCGAGGCGCTCCACGTCACGGGTGTTGATCTTGGCCACGTAGCCCAGGGCATGGGTCAGGGTATCGCCGAACGGGTAGTAGCGCTTGAGGTAGGCCTCGATGCTGGCCCCCGGGTAGTTGTGCTGGTTGACCGAGAAGAGGGCGACCTGGTATTCGGTCAGCTTCTCGAACAGGGGCACGGGCTTGAAGCGGCGCTGACGTTTGACCTCGGCCAGGAACTTCTCCTTGGTCCCCTCCGGCAGGGCCAGCAGGGTGATGAGGTCGTCCGCGGTCTTCTCCAGGTTCTCGGTCTCTTCGGGGACGATCTCCAGGCTGTAGACAGGGCGGTTTTCCGCCAGCAGGACACCGTTGGCGTCGTAGATGAGGCCACGGGGCGGCGCCACCGGCACCACACGGATGCGGTTGTCGTTGGATCGTGTCTGATAAGTTTCGTAAGACTCTACTTGCAGGTAGTAGAGGTTAGCCAGCAGCACCAGCATGAGGGTGACCATGCCGATGTAGGCGACCAGGGTGCGCCGGAAGAACAGACGTCCCTCGGCACTGTGATCGCGCATTTCAATGCGATTCTTCAGCATGCCGTTACCTTGTGGCTGACGTGCGGGTGAGAGAGGAGAAATGCATGCTCAGGGTCGGCATGGGTCACTCTCTGTGATAAGGGTGATTGGTGGTGATGCTCCAGGCGCGGTAGAGGCTCTCGGCCACCAGCACCCGCACCAGGGGATGGGGCAGGGTCAGGGGTGAGAGCGACCAGCTCTGTTCCGCGGCAGCCTTGCACTCGGGGGAGAGCCCCTCCGGGCCACCCACCAGCAGCGCCACATCCCGGCCATCCAGCTTCCAGGCTTCCAGTTGCACGGCGAGCTGCTCCGTGGTCCAGGGCTTGCCCGGAATGTCCAGGGTCACGATGCGGGAGCGGCCGGCGGCGGCCAGCATGGCTTCCCCTTCCTTTTGCAGGATGCGGGGAATGTCTGCATTCTTGCCGCGCTTGCCTGCGCCGATCTCGACCAGCTCGAACGGCATGTCTTTGGGGAAGCGGCGACGGTACTCTTCGAAGCCATGCTCTACCCAGGCAGGCATCTTGGTGCCCACGGCAATCAACTGGATCTTCATCTTTGGTTACGCTGTCGCCCTTTATTGCGAATTGACCTGGGCGGCGCCGCTCCAGAGTTTTTCCAGCTGGTAGAAGTCGCGGTACTCATCCTGCATCACGTGGACGATGACCGACCCCATGTCCACCAGCACCCACTCACCGGTGAGTTCCCCTTCCACGCTCAGCAGGTCGAGCCCCGCATGACGGGCCTCGCTGGCGAGGTTGTGGGCGATGGCACTGACGTGACGATTGGAGTTGCCGGAGCAGATGATCATGGTGTCCGTGATGCTGGATTTGCCGCGCACATCGAGGGTAATGATGTCGCGGCCTTTCATGTCATCGATCTTGTCGACGATAAAGGCGAGCAATTCTTGGCCTTGCAATGTCTTCTCCTATCTTCCGGCGCCAGAGGGCGGCGGATTATATCATGGTCACTCCCGTTTCCCAGCCTGGCAAAGGGAGCATCGCCGGGGGCGCCGTCCCGTGGGGGAGGGGCCCCTTGACGATCACTATAGTGTGCAACCCGGCCTGGCAATAGTCAGGGCCGGGCCCGGTGCGCCCGGACGTGTCGGCTGACCCGCCTGCGTGGCGCCGTTTACTGCGTTGCCGATGAGCGGTAGAGCCCGTGGCGCCGGATATAGTCGGCGACCGGGTTGGGCAGCAGGTATTTGGGATCCTGGCCTGCCGCGAGCAGGGCACGCAGGCGTGTGGCCGACAGCTCGACCGGCAGATTGTCACAAAGCCAGACATGACCGTGGCGCTGGCGATGGAGAGCCCGAATGTCCCGGGTCTGGTGGCGGGCCAGCAGCTCGGCCACCTGGACGGGATAATCCGGTTGCCAGCCTGGGCGGCAGCTCACCACCAGGTGGGCGTAATCGAGCAGCTCCTGCCAGCGGTGCCAGCCCGGCAGGCCGAGCAGGGAATCCATCCCCATCAAAAAGCAGAGCGGGGTGTCCGGCAGCTCGCTCCTCAACTCGACAAGGGTGTCGATGGTCCAGGAGGGAGTGTCGCGCCTGAGCTCCCGCTCATCCACCACGAATCCCGGGTTGTCCGCCGCAGCGAGCCGGACCATGGCGAGTCGCTGCTCGCTGGAGCAGAGCGGATTGGCCCGGTGGGGCGGGATATGGTTCGGGAGCAGGCGCACCTCGGCCAGACCCAGGGCGTCCCGGGCCTCGATGGCGGGCCTCAGGTGGCCGATGTGAATGGGATCGAAGGTGCCGCCGAGGATCCCGATGGGCGGTGTCAGCATGATTCCGTCTCCAGCAGGGGGAGCGGGGTACCGTCACGAAAGCCGAGGGCGATGGTTTGCAGCATCAGCCAGGCCTGCTCGGTGTCGAAATGGCGTTGGGCATGGTCCAGCCGGGCCATCAGTTGCCAGAGTTGCCGGATCTTGGGGAAGGGAAGCCGGGTCAGCGCCTGCTGGATGAGCTGCTGACGGCTCTGCCAGATGCGCAAGCGGCTGAAATGTTCCACCAGGGGCTGTCCGGCGCGGGCGGCCAGCGCCAGCTCGGTGAGCTGCTCCAGTTCGCGGCACAGGGTCCAGGCCAGCATGCCGGGTTCGGTGCCCTCGGCGCGCAGGGCCAGCAGGATGCGCTGGGCCCGGTTCACCTTTCCTTCCAGCAGGGTATCGACGAGCTGGAAGGGGGTGAAGTGGGCGTGGCGGATGATGGTCTCCTGCAGATAGGCGACGCTGATGGGCTGGGGCGGGGAGAGCAGGGTCAGCTTCTCGATCTCCTGGCTCGCGGCCAGCAGGTTGCCCTCGTAGGCGTGGCACATGAAGTTGACCGCATCCGGCAGTGCCTTGAGGCCGAAGCGCTGAAAACGGGCGCTCATCCAGCGCGGAAAGAAGCGGGGCTCGGGGTGGTTGACCGGCACATAGGTGCCGCTCTGGCTCAGCTTGTCGAACCAGGCCGCCTTCATCTGGGCCTGGTTGAGGCGGGGGCCCGAGAGCACCAGCAGCAGGTCGGGGTGGAGCTGCTTGCCAATGTCGCTGATGCGGGCGGCGAGATCCTTGTCGATCTTGGCGGGCAGCTCCAGCTCGATGATCTGGCGGGCCGAGAACAGGCTCATGGCCTGGCAGGCATCGTAGACCTGGTTCCAGTCCAGCCCCTGTTCCACCACGAAGCTGTGGCGTTCATCGAAGCCCTGTTTGCGTGCCACCTGACGCACGGCGTCGACAGCTTCCAGTTTGAGCAGGGGCTCGTCCCCAAAAATGAGATAGCAGGGCTTGAGCCCTGCCTTGAGATGATCCGCAAACTGCTCGGGATAGACTCTCATCAACACCCTCTCATCAAGATACGCGCATCAGAACTTGACCTGACTGAGCTGGCGAATAACCAGGTTGGCGGCCTGCTCCTGCATCTCCTTGCCGAGCTGCTCCTGCTCGCGGGAGGAGGCGAGTGCCGCATCCGGCTTGTTCAGGAAGCTGCGGTTGAAGGTGATGGGGAAGACCTGGGTCGGTTTGCCCGGCATGACCACGGTGAACTGGGTGCTGTAACTCAGCAGGTATTCGCGGTCCTGGCCGATGGAGTCGACGGAGGCGACCTGGCTGCGGCTACGAACCCCGGCCAGGGTCAGCACCGGGATGCCCTCCTTGTCGGCGAGCTGCACGCCAGCGGCCTTGAGACGAGTTGTGACCAGTCGGTAGAAGTCGCTCTTGTTGTCACCGACCACTTTCATGGTCATCAGCTCGGGGGGAATGGCGGTGCCCCGCATCTGAAAACCGCAGGCCTGCAGCAGCAGTCCTGCCAGCACGATGGCCATCCAGCGCGTGAAGATGGTGCCCATAAAAAATCCTCTTTGCATGAAGGGAAGAGCGGCGGGCGCAGGGCCCGCCGTCATCATCCGTGTGTCGTCAGCCCCTGGCCCGGACCGTCGACCGCCGCCAGGGGAGGCGTCATCAGTTGGCCACGATGTTGAGCAGTTTGCCCGGCACGTACACAACCTTGCGCACGGTCAGACCGTCGGTGAACTTCTGTACGGACGCATCGGCCATGGCCAGCTTCTCGACGTCGGCCTGGCTGATCTCGGCCGGGACGGTGAGCTTGCCACGCATCTTGCCGTTGATCTGCACCACCACCAGCTTCTCGGTCTCGACCATGGCCGCTTCGTCAGCCACCGGCCAGGCCGCGACATCGATGTCCCCTTCCTTGCCCAGCATCTTCCACAGCTCGAAGCCGATGTGCGGGGTGATGGGGTAGAGCATGACCACGACCGCTTCCAGCGCTTCCTGCATCAGGGCGCGATCCTGAGCGTCGCTGCCCAGTTTGGCCAGGTTGTTCATCAGCTCCATGATGGCAGCGATGGCGGTGTTGAAAGTCTGACGGCGACCCACGTCGTCGCTCACCTTGGCGATGGTCTTGTGCAGCTCGCGGCGCACGGCTTTCTGGTCGCTGGTGAGGGCGGCGACGTCCAGTGCGGCAACGTCGCCACCGGATACGTGCTCGAAGGTGATGCGCCACAGGCGACGCAGGAAGCGCTGGGCACCCTCTACGCCGGAGTCGGACCACTCCAGGGTCATCTCGGCCGGAGAGGCGAACATCATGAACAGACGGACGGTATCGGCGCCGTAACGCTCCACCATCAGTTGCGGGTCGATGCCGTTGTTCTTGGACTTGGACATCTTGGTCATGCCGGAGTGCATCACTTCACGGCCTTCGAGGTCGACCGCCTTGGTGATGCGGCCCTTGTCATCACGTTCCACCTTGACGTCGAGGGGGCTGACCCAGACGTTGCCGCCCTTCTCATCCTTGTAGTAGAAGGCGTCGGCCAGCACCATGCCCTGGCAGAGCAGGCGCTTGAACGGCTCGTCGCTGTTCACGAGGCCCGCATCACGCAGCAGCTTGTGGAAGAAGCGGGCATAGAGCAGGTGCATACAGGCGTGCTCGATGCCGCCGATGTATTGATCCACCGGCAGCCAGTGGTTGGCGGCCGCCGGATCCAGCATGCCCTTGTCGTAGTCCGGGGAGCAGTAGCGGGCGTAGTACCAGGAGGACTCCATAAAGGTGTCAAAAGTGTCAGTTTCCCGGAACGCTTCCTGGCCGTTGTAGGTGGTCTTGGCCCACTCGGCGTCGGCCTTGATGGGGCTCTGGATGCCGTCCATCACCACGTCTTCCGGCAGCAGGACCGGCAGTTGATCTTCCGGGGTCGGCACCACGGTACCGTCCGCCAGGGTCAGCATGGGGATGGGTGCGCCCCAGTAGCGCTGACGGGAAACCCCCCAGTCGCGCAGACGGTAGTTGACGGTGCGCTTGCCCTTGCCGAGCCCTTCCAGCTTGTTGGCGATGGCATCGAAGGCACCCTGGAAGTCGAGGCCGTCGAACTCGCCGGAGTTGAACAGCACGCCCTTCTCGGTATAAGCCGCTTCGCTCACGTCGACGTCACCATCAACCGGCTTGATGACAGGCTTGATCTCGAGGCCGTACTTGGTGGCGAATTCGTGGTCACGCAGGTCGTGACCCGGTACCGCCATCACGGCGCCGGTGCCGTAGTTCATCAGCACGAAGTTGGCGACCCAGACGGGCACCTTGCGGCCATCCAGCGGGTGAATGGCGTAGAGGCCGGTGGCCATGCCCTTCTTCTCCATGGTGGCCAGTTCAGCTTCGGCCACCTTGGTGTTCTTGCACTCTTCGATGAAGGCGGCCAGCTCCGGATTGTTCTGGGCTGCTTGCAGCGCCAGCGGGTGACCGGCGGCGATGCCCACATAGGTCACACCCATGAAGGTGTCCGGACGGGTGGTGTAGACCTCGAGGTGCTCGGCCTGACCGTCGATATTGAAGCTGATGTTGACCCCTTCGGAGCGGCCAATCCAGTTGCGCTGCATGGTCTTGACCATTTCCGGCCAGCCTTCCAGATTGTCGATGTCGTTCAGCAGCTCTTCGGCGTAGTCGGTGATCTTGATGAACCACTGGGGGATCTCTTTCTGTTCCACCGGGGTATCACAGCGCCAGCAGCAGTTGTCCACTACCTGCTCGTTGGCCAGCACCGTCATGTCGTTCGGGCACCAGTTGACGGAAGAGGTCTTCTTGTAGACCAGACCCTTCTCGTAGAGCTTGGTGAAGAACCACTGCTCCCAGCGGTAGTAGTCCGGCTTGCAGGTGGCCAGCTCCCGATCCCAGTCATAACCCAGACCCAGCATCTTCAGCTGGTTCTTCATGTATTCGATGTTTTCGTAGGTCCAGGGGGCCGGTGCCGTGTTGTTCTTGATGGCGGCGTTTTCCGCCGGCAGGCCGAAGGCGTCCCAACCGATGGGTTGCAGCACGTTCTTGCCATTGAGCCGTTGATAACGGGAGATCACATCACCTATGGTGTAGTTGCGAACGTGCCCCATGTGCAGACGACCAGACGGATAGGGGAACATGGAGAGGCAGTAGAACTTTTCCTTGTCTACTTTCTCCACCGCCTTGAAGGTTTTCTTGGCATCCCAGTGCTTCTGCACTGCTGGTTCTATGGATTGGGGAACGTATTGCTCTTGCATTGGTGACATCCGGATCTGTGAAATGAATAGATAAAACGGCTGGGAAATCCCGATAGAATACCCATATCCTGCGGCGGCAACAACCGCCAGCATCCGCCCGGTCTCGGGCCAGGTCCGGTACCCGCGAGGATTTGCAGAGCCGCAAGAGCCGCGAGAGTCGCAACGAAGTGAGAATGGCAACCGCCGCCCGTATCCGCCGAGCCCGAGGTCAGGGTCTGGCTCGATCGGGATTCAGCAGAGGAGTGATGGCCATGGACAAACGTCGACAAGGGTATGAAGCCTTTATCACCCAGCTCAAGAAGCAGTGGGAAGAGACGGAAGCGTTTCAGGGAGAGCGCCTCAACCGGATGATCGCCAAGGTGCAGGCCTATCTGGAGGCGGCCGGGGATCTGACCCAGGACGAGCTGGCGCTGATCGCCGAGTATGTGAAGCGGGATCTGGGCAACTATGACGAAGGGCGCAAGGATGATCAGGTGGAGGAGTCGGCCTTCATGCTGGCGCTCAAGGACACCGCCTGGTCCTGGCTGGCAGACGTGACCGACCGCACCCAGGTGGAGTGGCAGGAGTTGGCGGACGAGCTGGAACACAAGGGGGTCTACCGGGCGGGGGACTGGGTGGGGCTCGGAGTATTGGTGTGCGATCACTGCGAGTGGCGCCATACCGTGCTGCACCCCGAGCAGCTTGGCACCTGCCCCGAGTGTGGGGCCGATGAGTATCACCGTGAGCCGCTGTCACCCTGAGAACCAATCCACGCTCTTGCTGCGAGGCCGTGATCAAGGCTCATGTGCTGCTCGGAATCCTCACGTATATCTATACGCTCCGGTTCCTGCGCTGCTCTTCACCTTGTTGACGACCTCTCGTTACAGATCGTGAACAGGTTCTGAGCTGGCGGCAGACTGCCATACAGAGAAGAGGCGCCCATGGGCGCCTCTTTTTATGTTCTTAACATGCTCAGAGCGTGCGCGCCCAGGGGTGGGCGCGGGGGCGCAGCCACAGGGCCAGCCCCAGCAGGGCGGCGGCCAGGCCATACATGGGCCAGCTGCCAAAACGCAGATAGGGGGTCTGGCCGTGGGCGGGGCGTACCTCGGCACGCAATACTCCAGCCTCGAACTGCGGGATCTGGGCGATGATGCTGCCGTCTATCTCGGTGACGATGGTGATGCCGGTGTTGGTGTCGCGCAGCAGCGGGCGGGCCAGCTCGAGGGCGCGCATGCGGGCGATCTCCATGTGCTGCCAGGGGCCGATGCTGGTGCCGAACCAGGCGTCGTTGGAGACGGTCAGCAGAAAGTCGGTATCCGGCTGCACGTTGCGGCGCACCTCGTCCGGGAAGATGATCTCGTAACAGATGGCGGCTGCAAACTTGAGCCCCTTGGCGATCAGGTTCGGCTGCACCTCGTCACCCCGGCTGAAGGAGGACATGGGGAGGTTGAAGAAGGGGGCGATGGGACGCAGCAGATCTTCAAAGGGCACGAACTCGCCGATGGGCAGCAGGTGGTACTTGTAGTAGCGGTTCTTGTGCTCGTAGTAGTAGGACTCCTTGCCCTCAGCATCCTGTACCCCCATGCCGAGCACGGTATTGAAGAAGCGCTGCTGTTTCAGATCGTAATGGATGATCCCCGCCAGCAGGCCGGTGTCGTTCACCTTCATCGCCTTGTCCAGGCTCTCCAGATAGGTACCCATCTCCTTCTCGATGGCCGGGATGGCGGACTCCGGCCAGACGATGATGTCGGCATCCTGGTTCTCGCGGCTGAGATCCTGATACTTGCGCACGGTCGGTACCAGGGCCTCCGGATCCCACTTGAGGGACTGCTCGATGTTGCCCTGCACCAGCGCGACCTTGACCGGTTCACCCCGGGTCACCCAGTTGAGCTGCATCAGCCCCTGGGCGGCGCCCACCAGGGCGACGGGGAGCAGCAGCCAGGCCGGCTTGCGGTGTTGCCATACCAGCCAGAGGGCGGAGGCGGTGAGCAGCAGGGCGAGGGTGATGCCCTGCACCCCGAGAAGGGGAGCGAAGCCCTTGAGGGGGCCGTCTATGTGAGTGTAGCCGAACCAGAGCCAGGGGTAGCCTGTCATCACCCAGCCCCGCAGCCAGTCGGCCATCAGCCAGAGCGCCGGGAAGGCGAGCAGCCAGCGGCTCCAGTGGCGGCCGGCAAAGAAGCGGGCGAAGAGCCAGCAAGCCAGGGTCGGGTAGAGGGAGAGATAGGCGCAGAGCCCGGCCAGCAGCACGAAGGCGGCTGGCAGCGGAATGCCGCCAAACTCCGTCATACTGACGTGGATCCACCACTGCCCGGGCAGGAACAGACCCATGGCGTAGCCGAAGCCGCGCCAGGCTGCCTGTTTGGGGGTGGCCTTGTCCAGCAGGGCGTAAAGGCCGAGCAGGGAGGGGATCACCAGGGGCCAGTAGCCGAAAGGGGAGAAGGCCAGCACGGCGATGGCGCCGCTGGCAATGGCAAACAGGCTGGTCAGGAGTTTCGATTTCACGGGGGATCGGGGCTCGAATTGGACTGAATGGAAACACAATGGCCGACATCTTAACCGCAAACCGGGTCAACGGCGAGCCTCGCGGTCGGCGTGGGCCCAGGGGCGGTCGCGCGGCGGGAGAGAGGTAAAAAAAGCGCCCCTGACGAGAGGGGCGCGGGATGTGCGTGGTGCTGGGCGGGATCAGGACTCCGGCTGCGCCGCCGCATGATGCTCGGGGATCTTCACCTGCAACTGTTGCAGGCGACGGCGATCGGCGTGCATCACCTTGAACAGGTAGCCGTCGAGTTCGATCTCTTCCCCCTTCTTGGGCAGGTGGCTGAAGGCGTGCATCACCAGACCGCCGACGGTGTCCACCTCTTCATCGCTGAACTGGGTGCCGAAGAAGTCGTTGAAGTCCTCGATCTCTGTCAGCGCGCTCACCGAGAAGACCCGCTTGCTGATGCGGCGGATCTCTTCCGGCTCGTCCTCGATGTCGTCGAACTCGTCGTCAATCTCGCCGACGATGAGCTCCAGAATGTCCTCGATGGTCACGAGGCCAGAGACACCGCCAAATTCGTCCACCACGATGGCCATGTGGTAGCGCTCTTCCCGGAACTCCTTGAGCAGGCGATCGACCCGCTTGCTCTCCGGCACGATCACCGTGGGACGCAGGATCTTCTCCAGCTGGAGCGGTTCGCTGGCATGCTGGCCGCCAAAACCGAACGGCAGCAGATCCTTGGCGAGCAAGATGCCCTCCACGTGATCCTTGTCTTCGTTGATCACCGGGAAGCGGGAGTGGCCGGATTCGATGATGACCGGCAGGAACTCGTCCACCGGCTGGGACTTCTCGATGGTCACCATCTGGGAGCGGGGGATCATGATGTCACGCACGCGCAGCTCGGCAATTTCGAGCACGCCCTCGATCATGTCCTTGGTGTCCTGATCGATGAGGTCCCGCTCTTCGGCATCGGCGATGACCTCTACCAGATCGTTGCGGTCTTTTGGCTCGCCCTGGAAGAGTTGGCTGAGTTTGTCGAGCCAGGTTTTCTTCGGCGAGCCGGTACTAGGGTGATCGTCGGTCATTTTCTCTCTTGGTTACTCGTATGAACACACTTGAAATCGTTGTGGCTATATGAGGATGGGCATCGGCTGTTTCAAGACGATGACCATCCGGTTCGTTACTCTTCGTCGTTCAGATAAGGATCGGCGAAGCCCAGTTCCTGCATGATGTCGCGCTCGAGCTGCTCCATCTCCTCGGCTTCCTCGTCCTCGATATGGTCATAACCTAGCAGATGCAGACTGCCATGCACAACCATGTGAGCCCAGTGGGCCATCAGGGGCTTGCCCTGTTCGACGGCTTCGGCCTCGACCACCTGGCGGCAGATCACCAGATCCCCGAGCAGGGGCAGCTCGAGACCCGGTGGCGCCTCGAAGGGGAAGGAGAGCACGTTGGTGGGCTTGTCCTTGCCACGATAGGTGTGGTTGAGCTCGCGGCTCTCCGCCTCGTCCACCAGGCGCACCGTCACCTCGGCCTCGGGCTGGAAGCCCAGAATGGTGCCGTCGAGCCAGCCTTGTAGCTGGGCCTCGGTCGGCAGGCCGTCCGGGCTGGCGCAGGCCAGTTGCAGATCCAGGGTCACGCTCATTGGGCACTCTCTTTGCTGGTGTTTTCGTTGCGGGGAGTGGCTGCGCTCTTCTCGGCCGCCTGCTGGGCATCGAATGCCTCGTAGGCCTGCACGATGCGGGCCACCACGGGATGACGCACCACGTCCTTGGACTCGAAGAAGTTGAAGGAGAGGCCATCGACCCCCTGCAACACCTCCAGGGCGTGGCGCAGACCGGATTTGGTGCTGCGGGGCAGGTCCACCTGGGTGATGTCGCCGGTCACCACCGCCTTGGAGTTGAAGCCGATGCGGGTCAGGAACATCTTCATCTGTTCCGTGGTGGTGTTCTGGGCCTCGTCCAGGATGATAAAGGCGTCATTCAAGGTTCTGCCTCGCATGTAGGCGAGCGGCGCCACCTCGATGACGTTGCGCTCCATCAGCTTCTCCACCCGCTCGAAGCCCAGCATCTCGAACAGGGCGTCGTAGAGGGGGCGCAGGTAGGGGTCCACCTTCTGGGAAAGATCGCCGGGCAGGAAGCCGAGCTTCTCACCGGCTTCCACCGCCGGGCGGGTCAGCAGGATGCGGCGGATCTCCTGGCGCTCCAGGGCATCCACGGCGGCGGCCACGGCGAGATAGGTCTTGCCGGTCCCGGCGGGCCCGATGCCGAAGCTGATGTCGTGGCGCACGATATTGGCGATGTACTGGGCCTGGTTCGGGCTGCGGGGCTTGATGAGACCGCGCTTGGTCTTGACCGTGACCTCCTTGCCATACGGCAGGGAAGGGGCGGGTTCGTCGTCCTGCTCCAGCACGCGGGACTCCTGCACCGCCAGGTGCACCATCTCGGGGGTGATGTCGCTCACCTTGCTCCCCTTGAGGGGCTGGGTTTCCACATAGAGGTGCTTGAGGATGACGGCAGCCGCCTCCACCTGGGCCTGCTTGCCGATCACTTGGAAGTGGTTGTCCCGGTAGCTTATCTCGATGCCGAGACGTCGCTCCAGCTGCTTGAGGTTGTCGTCAAAGGGTCCGCACAGGCTGGCGAGGCGCTGGTTGTCGGCGGGTTCAAGGTGCAGATTCAGGGTGGAGATGTGTCGGCTCAAGGTGTCCTCTTATCGGTTGTTCCCCCGCCAGGGTGCGGGGGAGAGAGTCATCAATGGGGTCTGAAGGCCGCAACGCCCAGATCATCGGGCACGTTGTCAGGACGACGGGCGAGGATCTCGCTCGGGGCCGTGGCGATGCGCAGGTTCATTTCGTCCTCGCCGCGGATGAAGCTGCCGCGCAGGGAGTAGGGGCGTACGTCGGTGATCTCCACGTCGGCGAAGCCGCCGATGAGGCGGTGCGGCCCCTCGAAGTTGACCACCCGGTTGTTCTCGGTGCGGCCACTGAGCTGCATGGGATCCATCTTGGAGGGCCCCTCCACCAGGATGCGCTGCACCGAGCCCAGCATGGCGCGGCCGATGAGCATGGACTGGTGATTGATGCGGTTTTGCAGTCGAGTCAGGCGGGCCTTCTTCACTTCCATGTCGACGTCATCGGGCAGGTCTGCGGCCGGGGTGCCGGGGCGCGGGCTGTAGATGAAGCTGAAGCTCATGTCGAAGTTGATCTCCTCGATGAGTTTCATGGTGGCCTCGAAGTCTTCGTCCGTCTCGTTCGGGAAGCCGACGATGAAGTCGGAGCTCATGGTGATGTCGGGACGCACGGCGCGCAGGCGGCGGATCTTGGACTTGTACTCCAGCACGGTGTGCGGGCGCTTCATCATGGTCAGGATGCGATCCGAGCCGCTCTGGATGGGCAAGTGCAGGAAGCTGACCACCTCGGGGGTATCACGATAGACCTCGATGATGTCGTCGGTGAACTCGACCGGGTGGCTGGTGGTGTAGCGAATGCGGTCGATGCCGTCGATGGCAGCCACCAGGCGCAGCAGTTCGGCGAAGGTGCAGACCTCCCCGTCGAAGGTCGGCCCCCGGTAGGCGTTGACGTTCTGGCCGAGCAGGTTCACTTCGCGCACCCCTTGCTGGGCGAGCTGGGCGATTTCATAGAGCACGTCATCCAGCGGCCGGCTCACCTCCTCGCCACGGGTGTAGGGCACCACGCAGAAGGAGCAGTACTTGGAGCAGCCTTCCATGATGGAAACGAAGGCGGTCGCCCCCTCGGCACGGGGTTCGGGCAGGTTGTCGAACTTCTCGATCTCGGGGAAGGCGATGTCCACCTGGGCACCGCGCCCCTCCTGCACCTGCTTGATCATGGTCGGCAGGCGGTGCAGGGTCTGGGGTCCGAAGACGATGTCCACATAGGGCGCCCGGCTGCGCAGGTTCTCCCCTTCCTGGGAGGCGACGCAGCCGCCCACCCCGATCACCAGCCCCGGTTTTTTCGCCTTGAGCTTCTTCCAGCGACCGAGCTGGTGGAACACCTTCTCCTGGGCCTTCTCGCGGATGGAACAGGTGTTGAGCAGCAGCACATCTGCCTCTTCCGGCTCCTCGGTAAGCGTGTAGCCATTGCTGGCATCCAGCAGGTCCGCCATCTTGGACGAGTCGTACTCGTTCATCTGGCAGCCCCAGGTCTTGATATGAAGTTTCTTGCTCATTGCTTCTCGTGACTGGTTTTGAAATCGGCAGGGTCAAAGGACCGGCCATTTTACTCCGCAATCCCGGTGCTGACCAGTCTGGGGCCGCCCGCCGCCATCAGGGCCGGCTTGTCGTCGGCAATTGCGCATCCCCCTCACTGTTTCTGCCGCCTCCTTGCGTTATCATGCCCCATTCGGTTCGGCCCTTGCCCCTCATCGCGGGGACTCCTTGCAGGAATCAAGTTATGGAACAGTGTGATATCGCCATCGTCGGCGCTGGCATGGTGGGCGCCGCCACCGCCTGCCTGCTGGCGGCAGAGGGGCTCTCGGTACGGGTCATCGAGACCCGGTTGCCCGAGCCCTATGCCCCCGAGCAGCCGCTGGATCTGCGGGTTTCCGCCATCAGTCAGGCCTCGGTGGCGCTGCTGACCCGGGCCGGTGCCTGGCAATATCTGCAGCAGATGCGGCTGTGCCCCTATCGCCGGCTGGAGACCTGGGAGCTGGACGGCTTCGCTACCCGCTTCGACGCGGTGGATCTCGGGCTGCCCCAGCTCGGCTACATCATCGAGAACCGGCTGATCCAGCTCGCCCTGCTGAAAAGGATGGAGGATTTCCCGACCATCCAGACCCATACCCCGGCGGCGGTGACGAGTCTGCGCCAGAGTGCGGATGACGCCGTGCTGACCCTGGATGACGGCACCGAGCTGCAGGCGCGCTGGGTGCTGGCCTGCGATGGTGCCGAATCCCACACCCGGCGACTGGCCGGCATCGGGGTGTCGCGTTTCGAGTACCGCCAGCACTGCATGCTGATCAACATCGACACCGATTTTGCCCAGGAAGACATCACCTGGCAGCAGTTCACCCCGAGCGGCCCGCGCGCCTTCCTGCCGCTGCCGGGCCGCCATGGCTCCCTGGTCTGGTATGACAGCCCGGCCCGCATCCGGGCACTGGCCGCCATGAGCAACGAGGCCCTGGCCGTCGAGGTGCGCCGCCACTTCCCCAGCCGCCTTGGCGGTTTCACCGTGACGGCCAAGGGGAGCTTCCCCTTGGTGCGCCGCCACGCCAACGACTATCACGCCGGGCGAGTGGTGCTGCTCGGGGATGCGGCCCACACCATCAACCCGCTGGCGGGGCAGGGGGTCAACCTCGGTTTCAAGGACGTGGCCTGCTGGGCCGGGTTGCTCGGCAAGGCGGGGGCACAGTGGTATGAGCTGGCGCTGGCCGGGCGTTACGAGGGGCGACGCCGCCCTGACAACCTGCTGATGCAGTCGGGGATGGATCTCTTCTACGGGGTCTTCAGCAACGAGATAGGCCCCCTCAGGCTTGCCCGCAACCTGGCGCTGAATCTGGCGGACAAGGCGGGCCCCCTCAAGGAGATGGCGCTACGCTATGCGCTTGGGCTGGTATGAGGCAGTGCGTGGCACTGCCAGGTGCCAATCGGGTGGCATATCAATCCGTGTGATGGTGCCAGCCGGTTTTTTATATGGCCGCGAGGAGTGATCCAGGCGGCGCAGGGGCAAAACGGCCTCAGGCAAGGGGGGAGCACACCATGAACAAGGCATTGCTGGTGATCGATTTCATCAACGACATCGCCCACCCGGACGGGCGCATCGCCGCCTCGGCGGCCCAGGTGATCGAGCAGAACGCCATTGTGCACGCCAATCAGGCGCTGGCTCATGCCCGCGCTCACGGCTGGCTGGTGGTGCTCATCAAGGTGGGGTTTGACGAGGGCTATCTGCTGCAACCCAGGGGTTCCCCCATGTTTGGCCGTGCCCGGCAGTTCGGGGCCCTCTCCCTGGCGGACAGCGGCACCGACTTTCACCCGGATCTCGATGTACAACCCGGGGATCTGGTGCTGACCAAACCCAGGGTCAGCCCCTTCTACGGCACGGCGCTGGAGCCCGCGCTACGGGCCAATCGCATCGAGCATCTCTATGTGTGCGGCGTGAGCACCAGCTGGGCCATTCAGGGGGCGGTGCGAGATGGCCACGATCGGGACTACGCCATCACCATCCTGGAGGATGCCTGCGCGGCGGCGGATGCCGCAGAACACCAGGCTTCCCTGCGCATGCTCGGTCGCATTGCCGAGATCATCAAGGTCGCGGAGCTGCTCTGACCACTCGTATCTAATCCACTCATTTTTCATGCCAATGCTCTGTTGAAACCGAACCAATTTCGGGCAACATGAGTGGAACCGTACTGGCCACAAGGATGAGGACATGCGTTATCAGGGCAGGATCGCGAGCTGGAATTCACAACGCGGTTTCGGGTTCATCAAGCAGGAGCAGGGCGGTGCCGATCTTTTTGTTCACATCACCACCCTGCAATTCGATGGCAGGCCGCCGGAGGTGGGGGAAAAGGTTTCCTATCTGATCGGGAGCAGCAAGGATGGCAAGCCTTGTGCCGTACAAGTGTTCTTTCCCGACCGCCCGCTCTCGCTGGCTGGCGGACCTATGCCATCCATGCCGGATCGTGGGAGCAGGGAGGATTTGAGCCCTCGGGCACCACACGCCACCACATATAGAACCCGGGAGTATCATGCTCCTCGTCGCAAGGGGAGCTGGGGTGGCAAGTTAATCCCCCTATTGGTGCTGGCGGGGTTGTTCTCCCTCTATTCCCGCTTCTCGGCCGAGTTTGCCTCACTTCCATCCTTTCCCTCTTTTAGCCAGGAGGACAGTACTTCGAACAGTACGGTTCAGGTTCCGACTTTTGTTCGTCAGTGCGATGGCCGTCAGCATTGCTCCCAGATGACTTCCTGCGAGGAGGCGACCTGGTTTTTGCAAAATTGCCCCAATACCAAGATGGATGGGGAAGGAGACGGCATCCCCTGCGAGCGGCAGTGGTGTGGCCATTAGCCAGCCGTTATGTACTTCAGGATTCCGGTTCGGGCTGCGCTCCTCTCAGAGGCTGTGGCTCTGCGGATATGCCGCCCTGACCAGGGCCAGAAAGCGATCCCGGATGGGATCGGCAAATTCCGGGTTCCACACCAGGCTGATTTCCCATTCCGACCAGGGGCCGGAGAGGGGGTAGAGGGTAACATCTTTGCCCGCGATGAACCCCACGCTGCGCGGCAGGATGGCGTTGCCGATACCGGCGGCCACCAGGGCGACCAGGGTCTGGATGTCTTCCGCCTCCTGGATGAGACCGGTCAGCCGGTTGGCGCCGAGAAAGCGGGCGATCTGCTGGCTGAGACCCGGGCAGCGATGGCCCACCATCTGCAGCAAGGGATCGCGGATCAGCGCCCGCTCCAGGTCGAAGTCCGGCCCTGCCACCCGGGTGGGGACGGCCAGGACCAGTCTGTCCGTCAGCAACCTGTGTTCCCTCAGTTGTGGCGCATCAGGCCGTCGCATGAAGCCCAGTTGCAGCCGACCCGCCAGCAAGTGCTCCTGCTGTATGGCGGACGTGGTGTCCCGCAGGTGAACCAGCACGTCGGGGGCCTGCTGTTTGAAACGGGCCACCAGGGAGGGGGCCAGTGCGAAGCTGGAGAGCCCGAACCCGATGTTGAGGCGTCCGGCGGCACCGCTTGCCAGCGCCAGGGCATGCTGCTCGAATCCCTTGCCGTGATCCACCAGAGCCCTGGCCTGGGGCAGCAACTGGAGGCCGATGGCGGTCAGCTCGGCCCCGTGGCGGCCCCGGTTGAACAGGGTGCTGCCGAGGGCCTGCTCCAGCCCCTGGATCTGCTTGGTCAGGGCCGGTTGCGTCACAAAAAGCCGGCTGGCCGCCTCCCGGTAGTTGGCACTCTCGGCCAGCATGACGAAGGCCTGCAATTGTCTCAGGTCGAATCTCATTCCATTTGGTTATCCAATGTGGAGATTTATTGATTATAAATTATCTAATCTCCTTGTTCTAATGGTCTCGAAACGGGCCTGCTTGCCCGCTGTTCAGCCACAAGGAGTCATGTCATGTCGAGCGAACGCTATCTGTTCTTGATCAAGGGGAGCCTGGTGATGGCTCAGCCGCTGGCCGCACCGGAGACCGGGGAGCTGCTGACCAGCCTGTTGCAGCAGGGGTTTGTTGTCGCCCCCTTGCCGGTGTGGGCCAGCAATGCGGAGCAGGCGCTCGCCTGTTACGAGGCCGCTGCCCAGCGGCAGGTCTTCGCCGATGCGCTGGCGGGGAGAGCCCTGTGAGCGCGGTGCGCGTGAGGGCCGCGTCCCTGCTGCTGGACATGGACGGGACCCTGGTCCACTCCACCGGCGACGTGGAAGTCGTGTGGCGGCGCTGGTGTCAGCACCATGGGCTGGATCCCGCTCCCGTGCTCGCCATGTGTCACGGCGTGCGCTCACGGGAGGTGATAGGGGCCCTGGCTCCCCAGCTGGACATGGCGGTGGAGGTGGCCCTGCTCGACGATCTGGAGATGGCATACGCTGCGGCGCCGATGCCCCTGGACGGTGCCCGGCGACGGCTCGAACAGCTGCCGCCGACGCGCTGGGCGCTGGTGACCTCCGCAAGCCGGAGGGTGGCAGAGCACCGGCTGCTGCACGCCGGATTGCCGCTGCCCCGTCTCCTGGTGTGCGCCGGGGATGTGGTACGGGGCAAGCCGGATCCCGAGCCTTATTTGCTGGCTGCCAGCCGGTTGGGACTGGCTCCGGCCGATTGCCTGGTGTTCGAGGATGCGCCAGCGGGCATCGCCAGCGCCCTGCAGGCGGGTTGCCAGGTGGTGCAGATGGGGGGAACAAGGCGGTATGACGACAGGCTCAAGGGCTGGCTGCGGGACTGGCGCGGGATCGAGATCGAGGTGGCATCGGACGGGCTCCATCTTCATCTGCCCGCCCCGCAGCCGGCAGAGGCCGGATGATGACGACAAGAGCCACGCCATTCAGGTGCCGCAAGATTGCCCGGCGCTGGGGGAAGCCTGCTCAGGCGAGTAGCGTTCCACCCGGTTGCGGCCATTGTGCTTGGCCAGATAGAGCGCCTGATCGGCGCGAGAGAGCAGCTCGTCCAGATTGAAGGGGCCCTCTCTCTGGGAGGCGATACCGATGCTGACCGTGATGCAGACGGCGGGCTCGGCTCCATTTTCTTCCCCTGGCTGCGCGACGATTTTTCGCAGCCGCTCGGCCACCGCCATGGCCTGCTCCTCGCTGAGGCCGGGCAAGATGGCCACGAATTCCTCTCCCCCCAGGCGACAGAAGAGGTCCCCCGGTCGAAGCTGGTCACGCACCCGGGCCGCGAAGCCGCTCAACTGGTTGTCCCCCTCTTCGTGACCGTGACGATCATTGATGCGTTTGAAATGATCGATGTCCAGCATGCAGATCGCCACAGGGTAGCGCTGCACCGTGAGGTGCTGGAGCAGTTCATTGGCGGCCGACCAGAAGCCGGCCCGGTTCAGCGCACCGGTCAGGTGATCGTGGTGGGCCAGGTGTTTCATCTCCCGCAGCAGGCTGTTGCGGGCCGCCATGATGCTGGCGGCGGTCAGGGGGGTGAGAGCGATCAGCATGACCCCTATCCGGACGGAGAACATCCAGTACTGGGTCTGGACATCGTGATTGATGACGAGATGGCCGTTTGAGAGGGCGATCAGGATCAGGGTGCTGTAACCCAGGGTCAGCAGGCTGGTGGCGAAGACGGAGTAGGTGACGGCGCACCAGAGCAGTGCCGGTACCGGGAAGGCGATGGATCCCGGCCCCTCGATGAGCAGGGTGAGCAGCAGGGAGGCCACCAGGCTCAGCAACGGCATCAATCCGGTCCAGGAGAACTCGGTGCGGTAGAGGAGGGTGCGCCAGGGGGGCACGCTGTCATGGGGAGGCAGTGTCAGGAGCACCGGCAGTATGGTCATGTAGTTCACCAGCTCGCTGGCAAACCAGAAGCCCAGCCCGTAGAGCGGGGGGCCCAGAGACAGGATGGGATTGATGATGGCGCCGACCACGCCGGCAGCGAGGGAGGCGGCCAGGGTGTTTCGCAGCAGGAGCACGAGGGAGGTGGGGCGCCTGAGGAGCTTGTCGGCAGGCGCGAGCCGATGCATCAGCAGATACCCGACGCCGATGCCGGCCAGGTTGCCGCAGGTCAGCAGGATGGTTTTGAACAGGGGCTCACCGGTGAAGAGGGCGGCGAGAAAAAAGCCCAGTATGCCGCCGGCCCAGCCCGCCGGTGTGGCCAGGCGTGGATAGCGCACCATGCAGCCGAGCATGACCGCATTGGCAGGCCAGAAGGCCGCCAGCAGGTTGGGGGGGCGGGTGAAGATGCCGATCAGCGAGAACAGCAGTACCAGGGCGGCGACACACAACAGAGCGGACAAGGGCGTCAATGTGCATGAGGTACGTTGGCGTGCGATGTCCCCCATGGGGACCTCCTGACAAGAGAGGGTTTGCTCAGAGTATGGCTGGCACGTGACAAGGGTGAACGAGTGCGAGATGAAAACGCCCCCTGGTGGAGGGGGCGTGAAGGCTTACTTGAAGACCCGGAAACGCACGTCGTCGTCGATGAAGGTCTTGTCGCCGGCAGGTTGCTCTATGCTGCCAAAAGGCATCTGGGCACGGAGCAGCCAGCTGGCGGGCAGGTCCCACTCCTTGCGGACCGCATCGTCGATGAGCGGGTTGTAGTGTTGCAGGGAGGCGCCGATGCCCTCCTGGGCCAGGGTGGTCCAGACCGCGAACTGGGCGATCCCGGTGGCATGTTCGGACCAGATGGGGAAGTTGTCGGCATAGAGAGCGAACTTCTGCTGAAGATCCTCGATGACGGCGGTGTCTTCGAAGAAGAGCACGGTGCCAGCCCCGGCGCGGAAGCTGCCGTTGATCTTGGCTTCACTCTGGGGATAGGCCTCCGGCGGCACTATCTTCTTGAGCTCCGCCTTGACGATGTCCCACAGCTTGTGGTGCTGCTCGCCGAACAGGATGACGGCACGGGAACTCTGGGAGTTGAACGAAGAGGGGCTGTGCTTGACGGCATCCTTGATGAGGGCGGTCAGCTGGGCCTCGGAGTGGGTCACCCGGTTGCCCAGGGCATAGATGGTACGACGTGCTTTGATCTGTTCGATAAACGGACTGCTCATAACATCTCCTTGGTTGATGAATCATCACCGCCAGCGTTGCCGACAAAGGTCATCTGGCTCCGATTTCTCGAGTCATCGACTATAGCACCTTGCGGGCAATAAACCGTCAACGAGGAGTAATGACTGTTTCTACTTTTTATGGATATTCACATGACGGATGTGAATATGGCCGTGAGACACCTTGATATCTTTTTTATCATTAGCAGTGGATGTTAATGACTTCAATCAATATCTTTTGCAGATTTTTAATCTATAAAATTCATCCAATATGACATTTTATAGAGATTGACATGACGGCGGCGCTGATCAAGGAACGCTATTACATACTGACTCCGCTGTCGTTTCTCCTGGGAGGGCTGGTGCTGATCGCCACCCTGTTGCTGGCGGCAGCCAGCTACCTGAGCAGCATCGACAAGACGGTGGCGGGTTACGGTCACATGCTGGCCGCCCTCGACGCCACCCTGCTCCAGGACATGGCGCAGGACAACCGCCGCCAGCTTGGCGTACTGGAGGCGTCCCTGGACAAGCAGGCCATCGCTGCCGGGGCATCGGCCATCAATCCCATCTGGGCCATTGCCCATCAGTTCAAGTACGACGCCCACTTCCTCTATTTCTACAACGCGCGCACCCATCGGCTCGACAGCTATCCCGACTGGCAGCAACCGGAGGGCTACCGGGCACAGGCGCGGCCCTGGTACCAGACCCTGTCCGGCGAGGGTGATGATCTCGTCTGGTTCGGTCCCTACCCGGCGTTCGATTTGGCCGGAGAGGTACTGACCCTCATCAAGCGGGTCAAGGATGATGAGGGGCAACTGCTTGGGCTGCTGATGGTGGACATGTCGTTCAGCGCCTTGCAGGGGGCGTTGCACCGGGCGGTGGGTGAGGACCCGGTGGCCCTCTACATCACCGAGCGCAAGGGCGGCAAGCTGGTGGTGGGGCACAATTTGTCGCTGTTGCCGCCCCATCTCGAGCGGGAGACGCAGGCGGCTGGGCTGGACGGGTTCTGGGCCGGTCGCCACCTGCAACACGCTCTGGAGGGGATGGAGTGGGATCTCAACGTCTATCTCCCCCCCTCCCATTTTCATGAAAACCTGCAAGACACCCTGCTGATGGTGGTGCTGCCCGCCCTGGCGCTGCTCTGCATCTGGCTGTGCAGCCTGTGCTTTCTGATGCGGATCTTTCGCCAGGAGCAGGCGCTTGTGCAGGGCTCGCTCAGCGGCCTCATCCGGGATGAGGCGCGAAAGGAGATCCAGCAGCGTCAGCGAACCTGGTTCGTGCACGGCAGCCTGGGGGAGATAGAACAGGTGCGAAACAGCCTGCTGCAAGGGCAGGATGCCCTGCTCCACGACCCTCTCACCGGCATCCTGAACCGGAGGGCCTTCGATCAGCAGCGGGCCGGGCTGGAGCAGGCGGGGACACCCTACTGGCTGGTGCTGTTCGATGTGGACAACTTCAAGCGCGTCAACGACAGCTGGGGACACGGTGTGGGGGATGCGGTGCTGTTTCGGGTAGCCACCATCATGGCGAGAACCCTGGGGGATGAGCGGGTCTACCGCATCGGGGGCGATGAATTTGCGGCCTTGCTGCCCTGGGAGCAGGCGGAGGTGGAATGTCGCCTGACCCACCTGCTCGGTCGGGTGAAGGCCCTGAAATGGCGGGAATTCGCGGATGCCATCACCCTGAGCGCCGGCGGAGCGCGCTATCCGGATGATGCCCTGACGCTGCTCGAGCGGGCGGATGCCTGCCTGTACGAGAGCAAGCACCAGGGGCGGGATTGCTGGCATCTGGCGGCGTCGTCGCCCGTTGACGGGGAGGTTGTGACAGTATCTGTCTGACGGTGATCGCTGCAAAAAAGGGCCTTTGGGCCTAGAAAAGGGTCATGACGGGGATGATTTCTCGTGTGACCTTTTTTTTTGATGTGGTTTCAGGTGGTTAGCCTGCTTTCTTGCATTGTGTCGCGAACCGGAGACAGGGAGGGCTGGCCGTGAGGTGCCCCTTGCGGCAGTGGCGCAGGTCAGGGGGCTTTGTATAGTGTAGGGAAAAATAATCAATCATCAGGTTTGACAGGAGTACCCCATGAAAATGAAACCGTTTGGCATGAGCGCACTGGCGCTGCTGGGGGCGTTGCTGTTGGGCACAGGACAGGTGCAGGCATCCGAGACCCTCAATACCATTCTCGGCGGCGGAGCCGGCGGGGTGGCGGGCACCATGATCGGCAAGGAGCTGGGTGGCGACACCGGCGCCCTGGTGGGGGCAGCCCTGGGGGGCGCGGCCGGTGGTGCGGCCACGGCCAATAGAGGCAACAAGAACGAAGCTGCGCTCGGCGGCGCCGTTGGTGCCCTGGGCGGGGCTGCCATCGGCAAGAGCGTCGGTGGCAGCACGGGCCAGCTGATCGGCGCCGGCATCGGTGGTGCCGGTGGCTCCGCCATCGGAGCCAGGACCGGGGATGGTCATGAGAGCCGCGGCGATCGCTATTACGATGACAGGCGCTATCACAAGCACCACAAGAAACACAAAAAGCACCGCAAGCACAGATGGCATGACGACTGATGCCGCGGCAAGCTGACCGACAAAAAGGGGCCTTTGGCCCCTTTTTTGATCCAGCTGCCGGCCCGTGAGGGGCGGCGAGCGGCCTCTTACACCAGCCGGTGCTGGCGCCTGCCAAGGGAGAAGGCGTTGATGTTGTCGATGAGCTGATCCGCGAGGCGCTGCATCGACTCTTCGCTGGCCCAGGCCACGTGGGGAGTCAGGATGAAATTGGGGTAACGCAGGGCCTGCATCAGAGGGTGATCCGGAGGCGGCGGCTCGACACTCGCCACATCGAAACCGGCGCCGCCCAGACGGCCGTTGCCGAGGGCTTCGAGCAGCGCCTGCTCGTCCACCAGGCCGCCACGGCCCACGTTGATGAGCAGGGCGCCCGGTTTCATCAGGGCCAGCTCCCGCTCCCCGATGAGATGGCGGGTGTAGGGGGTGAGCGGGCAGTGCAGGCTGATCACATCCGAACTTTGCAGCAGGGCATCCAGGGGCAGCCTGTCGTCATCCCCCGGGGAGCCGACCTGGCTCTGGGCATAGTAAACCTCCATCCCGATGGCGCTGGCCCGCTGTCCCAGTGCCTGTCCCAGGGTTCCCTTGCCGATGATCCCGAGGCGCTTGCCATGCAGATCCGTGATGGGGTGGTCGAAGAAGCAGAACTGGCCGCTTTGTTGCCAGCGCCACTCCAGCAGGGACTGGCGCCAGGCGAACAGGTTGCGCGACAGGGCGAGCATCAGGGCCATGGCGTGCTCGGGGACGGAAGGGCCCGAGTAGTTGCGGATATTGCACACGGCGACATTGGCGGCGCGGCACGCCTCCAGATCCAGGTTGTCGCTGCCGGTGGCGGCCAGGGCGATCAGGCGCAGTTCGGGCAGCTGGGCCAGTTCATCGGCCCCGATGCGCACCTTGTTGATGATGGCGATGCTGGCGCACTTGAGCCGCTCCACCACCTGATCCGGTGCCGTGGTCGGGTAGCTTTGCCAGTGATGGGGAAAATCGGGGCGGCGCAGATTGATGCCGGTGTCCAGGGTGTCGCTGTCGAGAAACACGATTTGCTGCATGAAGCCTCCTGCCATTGGTTCGGACATGATGCCAAACATGGAGGGCGGCTGACCAGCGCGGTGGCATCGGGCCAAGTCCGATGGGGAAGGTAAAGGCGGGTGGCTGTGCCTCGGAGGGACTCAGATCCAGCCCAGGTGCGTCAGCCAGCCCTGGATGCGCCCCGGCGTCTCCTCCAGATCCATCAGGGCATAGGGGCGGTAGTTGAGCTTGTGGCTGCGGCGGCTCTCGCTTCTGCGGGCTTCGGCCGCCAGCAGGGGCCAGCGTCCTCCCTCCTCCTGATAGAGATCCAGGGTAGGGATGCTGCCCTGGGCTATCTGCTTGGCGAGGGTCTGGTTGCTCAGCTGGTTGGGGAAGAAGCCGTCGAGCAGCACCAGGGCATCGGGGGCGGGCAACTGTTCGCTGGCGATGAGGTTGGCGGCCCAGGCGGCGCTGGTACCCTGGGCCAGCAGCAGCTTGAAGCCCCCCTCCTGCAGCTTGGCATCCCCCAGCTTGCTGATGCGGGAGGCAAACTGCTTGCGAAAATCGTCGATGACCTGCTGTTTCTTCTCGGCGGCGGGGTCGAGCTCGGTCTGCTGCGGCGAGGGGAGCAGCAGCAGGGTATCGAAACCGAGGCGCCCCAGCTCCCGGGTCAGTTGCCACAGCTGGCCGCTGCGCTGCCAGTCGGGCAGCAGGATGACCAGACCCACGTAGTTGTCGCTGTCGTGCTTGGCAAACAGTACCTGTTGCTTGTCCACCCTGGTGCTGTCGGGTATTCCCTGCCAGTCGCTGCTCTGCCAGTAGTCGGGGGGAACCAGGGGGGCTGGATCCGGGGCGGCGCCTGACGGTGCCTGCCCGGCGCCGTGGGCGGCAAAAGCAAGCAGGGTCAGCAGCAGATAGGGGCGAAATGTCATGGGGGATCCTCCAGCACTCCCTCATAGCGGCCTCGCCGGGGGTTTCTTTAGGGCAAGGGGGCACATCGGCATCGGCGGTGGCGAAGAGGGTCTGACCGGCGGGCCGGACACGGGGCCGGGATTGTTCCAAATGGCAAAGCATTCCCGGTTTTGATTGTTCCATCCTGTGACCCATACATGGTTCAGTAAGGGCAGGCAGACAGGGGGCCGGGGCATGTCGTCACTGGCCGCAGGCGGAGAATTCTCCCCCCCTGTCTCGTCAGAACGAGAGATTCACCCTCACTTTCCATCGACAGGGAGCGTTATCGCCATGAGCACCTTGGTTCACTTGCCCATCCTCGACCTGAGGCAGCTGGATGCCTCGCCCGACGCCCGGGCCGATTTTCTGGCATCGTTGCGCGATGCCGCGAGAGAGACGGGATTTTTCTACCTGACCGGCCACGGCATCGATCCCGAGCTGCAGCAGGAGGTGCAGCAGCTGTCGCGGGCCTTCTTTGCGCTGCCTCTGGCGGCCAAGCAGCAGGTCGCCATGATCCACTCTCCCCATTTTCGTGGCTACAACCGACCGGGGGCGGAGCTGACCCGGGGTCAACCCGACTGGCGAGAGCAGTTTGATATCGGTGCCGATCGCCCAGCCTTGCCGCGCGCGGCGGGCGATCCGCCCTGGTGGCGGTTGCAGGGGCCGAATCAGTGGCCGGAGGCGCTGCCGACACTGCAACCCGTGCTGACGCGCTGGCGTGGGCAGATGACTCGCATGTCCCGTACCCTGCTCGGGGCTTTTGCCGAGGCGCTCGCACTGTCGCCAGATGCCTTCGATGCCCTGCACGGAGAGCGTCCCAACGAACATATCAAGCTGATCCGCTATCCCGGTGAGCGGGGCGCCACCCAGGGGGTCGGTCCCCACAAGGATTCGGGCTTCCTGAGCTTCCTGCTGCAGGATGACCAGCCCGGCCTGCAGGTGGAGGTGGCGCCGGATCACTGGATCGATGCGCTCCCGCTCCCCGGCACCTTCGTGGTCAACATCGGTGAGCTGCTGGAGCTCGCCAGCAACGGCTACCTGCGGGCGACCGTGCACCGGGTGGTGCCGTCGGCGCCGGGGCAGGAGCGTCTCTCCATCGCCTTCTTCCTAGGGGCCCAGCTCGACGCAGTGGTGCCCGTCTATCCGCTGCCCGAGGCACTGGCCCGTGAAGCCAGGGGGCCTGCCACCGACCCGCACAATCCGCTGCTGCGGGAGGTGGGCTGGAACTACCTCAAGGGGCGGCTGCGTTCTCACCCTGATGTGGCATTGCGCCACCATGCCGATCTGTTGCCGGCGCCCCGGGCGCTGGCGGTCGGCGAAACCACCCATTGATTGCATGGCAAGGAGCACAAGATGAACAAGCACGGACTGTTTTCCCTGAGCGGCCTGGTATTGGCCCTCGGACTCTCTCTCTCCGCCCAGGCAGCCCAGGCGCTGCGGGTTGCCGCGGATCCACTGCCCCATGCGGATATCCTCGGCGAGGTGAAACGCCAGGACCCTTCGCTGGATCTGCAGGTGATCGAGCTCAGCGGCGGCATCAATGCCAATGCCCTGTTGGTGGCGGGTGATGTGGATGCCAACTACTTCCAGCACGTCCCTTACCTGCGGGATCAGGAGAAGGCGCTCGGCACCGAGCTGGTGGTGGCCGCGACCGTACACGTGGAGCCTCTTGGCATCTATTCGAAGAAGTTCAAGCACCTGAGGGAGGTACCGGAAAAGGCGGTGATAGCCCTGCCCAACAATGTCACCAACCTGAGCCGGGCCCTCTATCTGTTGCAGCACGAGGGGCTCATCACCCTCAAGGCCGGTCATGAAGATCCGGCGCGGGATCTGGCGACGGTGCACGACATCGCCACCAACCCCAAGGCGCTCAGGATCCTGGAGATCGAGGCGCCGCAGCTGCCGCGCTCCCTCGACGACGTGGATCTGGCGGTGATCAATGGCAACTATGCCCTGGAGGCGGGGCTGGAGCCTGCTCGCGATGCCCTGGGGCTGGAGAGCGCCCAGAACAATCCCTACGCCAACATCCTGGTGACCACCCCGGCGCTCAAGGATGATCCGCGGATCCGCCAGTTGGCGCGGGATCTGGAGTCCAGGGCGATCGCCGACTTCATTCGCAAGAGCTACAAGGGGTCGGTGATTCCGGTGGCCGGGCGGCAGTCATGATAGTGCTGGAGGGGCTCGGCAAGCAGTACCCGGGGCACGGGCAACCCGCTCTGGAGGGGGTGTCGCTCGAGATTCCGGATGGGGCCATCTACGGCATTCTCGGGCGCAGCGGCGCGGGCAAGAGCACGCTCATTCGTTGCCTCAATCTGCTGGAACGGCCAAGCCGGGGCCGCATCCTGTTCGATGGCCGCGACATCACGGCCCTGGAGGGGGCGGCCTTGCGCCGCCACCGTCAGGGGACCGGCATGATTTTCCAGCACTTCAATCTGCTGCACGCCCGCAGCGTGGAGGAGAACGTGGCGGTCCCGCTGGAAATCGCCGGAGTGGCGCGCCGGGAGCGGGCAGCCCGGGTCAGCGAGCTGTTGGAATTGGTGGGGCTTGGCGAGCACCGTCGCGCCTTCCCCTCCCAGTTGTCGGGGGGGCAGAAGCAACGAGTGGGCATCGCCCGCGCCCTGGCCGCCAATCCGCGCCACTTGCTCTGTGACGAGGCGACCAGTGCCCTGGATCCGGAGACCACGGAGTCGGTGCTGGCGCTGCTTGCCGACATCAACCGCCGCCTCGGGATCACCATAGTGCTCATCACCCACGAGCTGGAGGTGGTCAGGGCCATCTGCGATCACGCGGCATTGCTTGAACGGGGTCAGCTGGTGGAAAGCGGCGCTCTGGGCACCCTGCTGGCCAACCCCGACTCCCGCGTGCGGCAGGCCTTGTTGCCGGATCCCGAGATCCTGCGGCGTTTCATGGCGCGTCACGGAGTCACAGAGGAGGTGCGTTTATGCAGAGTCGCCTGAGTGTCGATGCCTTGCTCGAACTGATGTATCAGGGGTCGCTCGAAACGCTCTACATGGTGGGAGTGGCGGCCGTGTTCACCCTGTTGCTGGGGCTGCCGACCGGGGTGCTGCTGGTGGTGACCCGTCCCGGGGGCGTGCTGCCCTTGCCCCGTCTCAACATGGTGCTGGGGATCGGTATCAACATCGGGCGGTCGCTCCCCTTCGTGGTGCTCCTGATCGCCCTGATCCCCCTGACCCGGCTGGTGGTCGGCACCTCACTGGGCAGCACCGCCGCCATCGTTCCCATTACCCTGGGGGCCTTCCCCTTCTTTGCCCGGGTGGTGGAGAGCGCCCTCGATGAGGTGGATAAGGGGCGCGTCGAAGCCGTGCTGGCCATGGGGGGCAGCGGCTGGCACGTGGTCGTCAAGGCGCTGCTGCCCGAGGCCTTGCCGGCGCTGCTGGCCGGACTCACCCTGACGGTGGTGATGCTCATTGGCTTCTCCTCCATGGCAGGGGTGGTCGGTGGTGGCGGGCTCGGGGATCTGGCGATCCGCTATGGCTACCAGCGCTTTGATGACAAGGTGATGGCAGGGACCGTGGTCATGTTGCTGCTGCTGGTGCAACTGGTACAGGGGGTGGGGGACAGGCTGGTGCGGGCACTGGCCCATCGCCGCTAGGGGCACGGCTTCTCATCAGGCCGGCCGTGAGGTGCCAGCCAATAAAAAAGCGAGCCTTGGCTCGCTTTTTTTGCAATCACATCAAGGGGTCAACTTAGTTGACGCGACGCTTGAATTCACCGGTACGAGTGTCGATTTCGATCTTGTCACCGATCTCCACGAAGGCGGCAACGGCCAGCTCGTAGGAGGTGCCCTTCAGGCGGGCAGGCTTGGTCACTTTACCGGAGGTGTCGCCACGGGCGGCCGGCTCGGTGTACTCGACTTCACGCACGATGGTGGTCGGCAGTTCTACGGAGATGGCTTTCTCGTTGTAGAAAGTCACTTCGCAGAGGTCTTCCATGCCGTCTACCAGGTAGTTCAGGGCATCACCCAGGTTGTCTTTCTCGACGTCGTACTGGTTGTACTCGGTGTCCATGAAGACATACAGCGGGTCGGAGTAGTAGGAGTAGGTGCACTCTTTACGCTCCAGCTGAACGACTTCCAGCTTGTCGTCGGCCTTGAAGACGGTCTCGGTGGCGCTGCCGTTCAGCAGACCCTTCAGCTTCATCTTGACCACGGCGGAGTTACGGCCGGATTTGTTGAATTCAGCCTTCTGGACCACCATCGGCTCGGTGCCGATCATGACTACGTTACCAGCGCGGATTTCCTGTGCGGTTTTCATGTAAAAAATTCCTGTTCGTGAAACGGACGGATAAAAACTGCCAGATTATATACGGCTTTCTAAAAATTTCACCAACCTCGTGACGAGATCTCCGTCCGCCAGCAGCCTCTGTGGCCAGGTGCGCCCATGTTGCTGCCATATGGCTGCGTATTGCGGCCATTGTGCCCAGAGTTCACCGGTGTGTTCCCCCCGGTTGAGGGCATGGTTGAAGCGGCGCAGCCACTGACCGGCCGGCGCTGGCAAGGGGGAGAGGTAGTGGTCGAGAAAACCGTCCAGCTTGACCATGTGGGCATCCTCTTCCTGCTGGTAGATGTGCCAGAGGAAGGGGCGCCCCGCCCACTGGGCCCGCACGAAGGAGTCCTCCCCGCGCACCAGGTTGAGATCGCAGCTCCACAGCAGGCGATCGTAGCCCCTCTGATCGGTCATCGGCAGCAGCTTGATGGTGAGGTTGCCCGCCTGGAGCAGATCTCCGGCCCGGGCACCGGGAATGGCCTCTGCCAGCCCTGCGCCGATGAGCACGTCGTCGAGGGAGCGCCCCAGCGGCAGCAGCAGGGTGACGGGGGTGACGCTCTGGCGCCAGCCCTCGACCAGGCTCCTGAGCGCCTCGCTCTCGTAGGTAAAGAGGCTGACCCGCAGCTCGTCTTCTCGTTGGGGTGGCAGGCCGAGGCTGGCCCAGTAGGCGGCCAGTCCCGCTACATCCTGTTGCCAGCGCTCGCGCTCGACGATGAGGCCGTGCTCGCACAAGAGGCCGCCGGTTCTGGCGGTGAAACCCGGGAAGAAGAAGTACTTGTCGAGGCGCCGGCTGCCGACCTGCTGGGGCGAGGCGAGGCCATGGCAATCCTCGACCCAGCTCTCGGCCGAGAGGTATTCGAGGTTGATCCAGCAGGGGGGGGTGGTCTGCTCGGCCATGCGTTCGATAAAGAGGGCAGGCAGCTCGCAGGCAAACGCCTCGATGACCACCCTGGCCGGTGTCATGTCGGCGGGGAGGCGCTCGTGCCAGTGCTGGACATAGATGCCATCGACCCACTGACCGTCCTGTGCGGGGTCGAGCGCCGGGCAGATGCGGGCGAAGCTAGCCAGATCGTCCACCCAGAGCCGCACTTGCACCTCACTCTTCTGCGCCGGGAGCGCGCCTTCCTGTTTGAGCTGGCGGGCGAGTCGCCAGGTGACGCCGATGTCACCGAAGTTGTCGACGACACAGCAGAAGATGTCCCAGTCGAAGGGGGGGAGAGGGCTTGTCATGGCGCAGGGTCCCAGATGCAAAAAAACCGGTGCGCAGGGTAGCACACCGGTTGGCTGGCTTCTAACGGTCGGCTCGGGGCCGAAGGAGGAACTTACTCCTTGCCGTAGACGTTGTTCTCCTGCTCGCGCACCCGGATGAAGGTGGTGCGTTTGGTGAGCTCTTTCAACTGGCTGGCACCCACATAGGTGCAGGTGGATCGCACCCCGCCCAGGATGTCGCGCACCGTGTTCTCCACCGGGCCGCGGTAGGGCAGCAGCACGGTTTTGCCTTCGGAGGCGCGATACTCGGCGACGCCGCCAGCGTGCTTGTCCATGGCGCTGGCCGAGCTCATGCCGTAGAACTTCATGAAGGGCTCGCCATCGACCTCGACGATTTCACCGCCGCACTCTTCGTGAGCGGCCAGCATGCCCCCCAGCATCACGAAGTCGGCGCCGCCGCCAAATGCCTTGGCCACATCCCCCGGGCAGGTGCAGCCGCCGTCACCGACGATCTGGCCACCCAGGCCGTGGGCCGCATCGGCACACTCGATGATGGCGGAGAGCTGCGGGTAGCCGACCCCGGTCTTGACCCGGGTGGTGCAGACCGAGCCCGGGCCTATGCCCACCTTGACGATGTCGGCGCCGGAGAGGATCAGCTCCTCCACCATCTCGCCGGTCACCACGTTGCCCGCCAGGATGACGTGGTTCGGGCAGGCCTCGCGGATCTTGCGCAAAAACTCGACGAAGTGCTGGGAGTAGCCGTTGGCCACGTCCACGCAGATGAAGCGCAGGGCGCTGGACATCGCGAGGATCTGGCGGGTCTTGGTGAAGTCCTCCTCCGAGGTGCCGGTGGAGACCATTACGTGGCCCAGCAGGGCCGGGTCGGTCTCATTGACGAAGGTTTGCCACTGCGCAAGGCTGTAGTGCTTGTGCACCGCCGTCATCATCTCGAAGCTGGCCAGGGTACGCGCCATGGCGAAGCTGCCGACGGTATCCATGTTGGCGGCGATGACGGGCACGCCCTGCCATTGGGTCTGGGTGTGCTTGAAGGTGAACTGGCGGGTCAGGCTGACTTGGGAACGGCTCTTGAGAGTAGAGCGCTTGGGGCGAAACAGGACATCCTTGAAACCGAGCTTCAAGTCTTCTTCGATACGCATTGCGAATTCCTTATTGAGCCTTGTGTGAGAGCTCACTTTGCAGTGGCAACTTTTCGGCAGGCGCAAAAAAACCGGTGGTTTTCAGGCCCTCCGGTTTACAGCAGTGTAGGCAAAAATCCCGTCAGAACAAGACTGATAATTCACGCACCGCTGTGGTAGCCTTTGGCGTCACAACCTGAGGATGGCCGCCAGCGTCATCCAGCACCCTGTTATCCCCTCGTTTTCCTGCTGCATTCCCCACTCACGCGCCGTGCCCGGCATGGATTGTCGCCTGTTGGCACCACGTCCAGAGCCGACTCCCCTGCGCGCCAGAATCCGGTTGACCCGGCAGTTGGCTGTGATACATCTGGGCGCAAGACTGACAAGGCGAGAGAGCAAGATGGGCAAGAGAATGGTGGCGGCGGCCATGATGTGGGCGCTGTGCGGCAGCGCGATGGCGGCCCAGACCAGCTATGGTTGGATCGAGAAGGGGGTGCTGATGCCCTACGGAGTGGCGGTCAAGATGAAGCTCGATACCGGTGCCCTCACTTCGTCGCTGGATGCCCGCGACCTGAAGCATTTCAAGAAGGATGGCAAGCCCTGGGTGCGCTTCAACCTGGTGCTGACCGATGCCAATACCGACAAGGTGGTGCGCCGGAGCGTGGAGCGACCTGTGGAGCGCAGCGTGACGGTGCGCGGGGCGGGCGGCATGGAGCAGCGCCCGACGGTGACCATGTCCGTCTGCGTCGGGGACCAGGTCTACAAGGAGTGGTTCACCCTGCGGGATCGCAGCAAGATGATCTACCCGGTGCTGCTGGGGCGCCGTCTGCTGGCGGAGCTGGGACCGGTGGATTCGAGCCGGACCTTCACGGTACAGCCCACCTGCGACTAGGGTGGTGCAGCCATGAAAAACGGGGGCCTGGCCCCCGTTTTTCATGGCGTGCGCAAAGGCTGACCCCTCATGCCTGGCGCGAGGCGGGCAGCAGCACGCTCACTTCGAGCCCCCCTTCAGGTCGATTGTGGATGTCGAGATCCGCTCCGTGAAGCTGGGCGATGCGCGAGACGATGGCCATGCCAAGGCCCACGCCATCCCCCTGCTGGGGATTGACCCGGAAGAAGCGCTCGCACAGCCGGGAGAGGGCGGCGGTGGGGATGCCGGGGCCGTTGTCCCGCACATCCACCCGGATCCGGTTGCCCACCTGGCTCACCACCACGGCGACTTCGCCGCCCACCTGGGTGTAGCGCAGCGCATTGTCGATGAGGTTGCCGAACATCAGCTCCAGCAACATTGCCTGTCCCATTACCTGCACCTGTTCGGCGCCCTCCAGGGACAGCTGCTGATCCTTTTTCAGGGCGATGGGGGCCAGGGTCGCCAGGGTGCCCTGCAACAGGGGGAACAGGGGGAGGGCGGTGAGGGCCGGGCTCTGCTGGTTGTCGATGCGGGCCTGGGTCAGCAACTGGCGGATCAGCCGGTCGCTGCGATCGAGGGCCAAGAGCATCTTGCGCAGGGCCTGCTCCCGGCTCTGATCATCCTCGGCCGTCATGGCGTTCTCGCTGTGGATGCGCAGCACCGCGAGGGGCGTGCGCAGCTCGTGGGCGGCCTCGTTGGTGAACTGTTTCTCCCGATCCAGGGTGTCAGCGAGGGCGTGCATCAGCCGGTTGATCTCCCCCACCAGCGGCGTCAGCTCCTCGGCCTTGATGGCAAGATTGAGGGGGCTCAGGTTGGCGGGATGACGCTCGCCGATGGCTTGCGCCAGCTGGTGCAGCGGTGACAGCCCCCGGGTGATCAGCCACCACAGCAGACCGAGCAGGAAGGGCAGGGTGATGAAGAGGGGCAGCATGGTGAGGGTGGCCATCTTGCTGGCCAGCTCGCTGCGTTCGTCATCCCGCTCCGCCACGATGAGCCAGGTCTGTTCACCTTCGTTGTAGAGGGTAAAGGTGCGCCACTCGTGGTGATCCTTGGTCTCGCTGTTGAAGCCCCGCTCCAGGGTGGTCAACGGTTGGGCCGGGGCATTGGGCGAGCGCAGCAGCACGGCGCCCTGCTCGCTCAGCAACTGGAAGTAGAGGTTGTGTTCGAATTCATGGCCATAGGGGGTGAACTCGTTGTCCTGACCGAACGGGAAGAAGCCGCCCTTCTCGATGTGGGGCGTCTCGGGGACGGCCTGCACCCACTCCTGGTACACGGTGCCGTTGCGCGGCAGCTCGCCGCTCTGCTTGAGATAGCGGCTGAGCAACTGGTTGGTGATGCGGGCGGACTGGGCGAGACGGGCATCAAACAGCTCTTCCATTTCGTGGTTGGCCTGCAGGTAGCCGATAAGGCCGCTGATGGCGAGGCTGAGGCTGACCAGGGCCAGGATGCCGGAGAGCAGGAAACGGCGGATGGAACGGACACGGCTCATGGGGCTGAGGCTCCTCTTGCGCCCTGGACGTCGAGCTGGGGCACGATGTAACCGACGCCGCGAATGTTGCGGATGAGCTCGGGGAAGAATTTCTTGCGCAGATGGTGAATGTGCACCTCCACCGCGTTGCTCTCTGCCCCCTCGTCCCAGCCGTAGAGGCTCTGTTGCAGTTGATCCCGGCTCAATACCCGGCCGCTCTGGGTGATGAGCTCCTGCAACAGCTTGTACTCGTGGGGGGTGAGCTTGACCGGCTCGCCCCGATAGGTGACCTGTTGTGACGCGGGGAAGAGCTGCAGCTCCCCGTACTCCAGCACCGCCTGGGCCTGCCCCTTGCTGCGCCGCACCAGGGCGCGCAGCCGGGCGTTGAGCTCCTGCAGGGCGAAGGGTTTGACCATGTAGTCGTCGGAGCCTGCATCCAGCCCCAGTACCCGGTCGTCCAGGGCATCACGGGCGGTCAGGATGAGCACGGGCAGGGTCTGCCCTTCCCGGCGCAACTTGCGCAGCAGGCTGATGCCGTCGATGTCCGGCAGGTTGAGATCCAGGACAAGGGCGGCAAACTCCTCGCTCTTGAGCGCCGAGAGGGCCGGCATCCCCTGCTGGAGCCAGTCCACCGTGTAGCCGCTGCTGCGCAGGGCATCCACCATGCCGTCTCCCAGCATCACATCATCTTCCACCAACAGGATCCGCATTGTTCTCTCCCTCAAACGACACTGCCCACCAGTATGCAAGCTGGTGGGCAGAGTTGAAATAGCACACTGTGCTGCTTGTGTTTACAGCTTGGCGAGACGCTCGCGAATTTCCATTCTGCGGCCCTCGTCCGCCACCTCGCGGCCAGGGCGGGCCGGGGCGGCCAGGGCCTTGTCCAGATAGACCTTCGCCTGTGCCTTGTCACCCTGATCCAGCAGGAAGTCGCCGTAGAAGAAGTTGGGGTCGATGCCGTTGGGATTGATGGCCAGCGCTTGCTTGAGCAGCTTCTCCGCCTTCTCGTCGTCTCCAAAACCCACCGGCCAGCCGGGTACCTGGTAGTAGAGGGATCCCAGGCTGGTGTAGGCCGAGCCTTCCAGCGCCTTGGGATCCTGCTTGATGGCGATCTCGAGCTTGGCCTTGGCCTCCTTCACCAGGCCAAGGGCGCCGAGGCCGCCCTTGGCCCCCGCCCAGGTGCTCTTGACGATGGCGGACCAGATCAGCAGATCGGTGCGAAATGCCTCCTTGGCGCTCGCCTCATCGGCCTTGGCACTCAGGCTCTCCAGGCAGCTCTCCTTGGCTTTTCCGGTCTGCTGGTACTGGCAGTGGGCCCACTCCTGCTGAATGGTGGGCAGGGCATCGGCGGCCTGGGCCAGACCGCTTGCCAGCAGGCCTCCCAGGGCGAGCAACAGGGGGCCGTGACCAAATCGGGGACGGAAAGTGGTGTGCTTCATCTCAATGTTCCTTCTCGTTTGTCGCACAGGCGGGATCGCTCCTGTGATCGGGGGCTGGGGAGGCGGTGCGGCGGGCGTGGCGCTCGATGATCGGGCGCTGCTTGGCCAGGGCCATGTCCACCAAGGCGGGCAGCAGGCCGTTGAGCCGCACAAAGAGCTTTTCCGGCCAGCCGAGCCAGCGGCGGCGTGTCTCGTTGCACAGGGCGATGACGGCCTCCTCGGCCACGTCCTGTGGGCTGTCGGTCCGGGTGCCGAGCTCGGCATTCATGGCATAGGCCGCCTCGGAGTTGAGGTGGGTGCGGGTGGCGCGGGGGGCAAAGTGCAGCACCTTGATGCCGGTTCCCTCCAGCTCCCGCCCCAGGGACTCGCTGAAGCCGCGCATGGCGAACTTGCTGGCGCAATAGACGCTGTAGCCGGCAAAACCGATGGCCCCGAGGCTGGAGCCGATGTTCATGATGATGGCGGGCTTGCGCAGCCGGGGCAGCAGGGCCCGGGTGAGCTGGATGGGCGCCTCGACGTTGAGCAGCAACTGGCGTGTCACCTGCTCGCTGCTCTGATCTTCCAGCCAGGCGAACTGGTTGCAGCCCGCACTGTTGATGAGCACGTCCAGCCCCTCGTCCAGGGCCGGATGTTGCAGCAGCTGCGCCCGCTCATGGGGAGAGCCGAGATCGGCCGTCACCGTCTGGTGGCGATCCGGATGAGGCAGCTCCCGGCGCAGGCGCTCCAGGGCGCTGGCCCGACGACCGTGCAGCAGCAGATGGGCACCCTGGGCCGCCAGTTCATGGGCCAGGGCTTCACCAATGCCGCCACTGGCGCCAGTCAGCAGTATGCGTTTGCCTTCAAGCTTCATTGGCAGGATCCCGTGAGCTGATAGAGCATGTCGCCATAGAGGCGGTAGACCACCTTGGCGGCGTGAATGATGGCGGCCTGATCGGCAGCATCTTCCACCCGGTTCATCAGGGATTCGAAGAACTTGAGGTGCTCCTGGTCCAGGGCCCCGTGGGAGCTCAGGTAGCTCATGGCCTGGGGCGGCAGACCCAGACCGCTCTTGAGCTGGTCGGCGACGGTCAGGGCGATGGCGACGCTGGTGCCTTCCAGCACCTGCACCATGCCGAAGAAGCCCATGGGATTGCCGCGCTGGATCTGGTCGTAGAGGAAGGCCACCATCAGCTCGATGGGCAGGCCCGGCTGGCCGTGGCGCACCGCCTCGGCATCACCGCCGCAGGCACGGATGTCGTTCAGGATCCACTCCTGATGGCCGTACTCCTCGTCAATGTACTCCCTGATGGCGCCACGCACCCATTCGTACTCCTGCCCCAGTTTGCCGCCGGTGGCCATCAGGAGCGGCACCGTGTGGCGCACGTGGTAGTAGGCCTGTGCCAGGAAGGCGAGGTAGGTGTCACGGCTGATGTCGCCGCGGCGGCAGGCCTCGATGATGGGGGCGTTGAACAGGCGTTCGCGCTCGCAGGCGGTGGCTTGTTGCAGGGTCTGGTAGAAGCTCATGAGGTCTCTCCTGTGAGGCATTGGCTGATCTGCCGGGAAAAATGGTGATAAATCTCGTTGCGACGGGGGCGCCCGTTGGCCGTCAGCAGGCCAGGGAGCTGATCCAGGGCGACCGGCAACCAGTGATGGATGCGGGCGTAATCGGGCAACTGCTGGTTGAGCCGGGCAATCTGCTCTGGCAATTGGGACTGGCTGCCCGGCAGCGGCTGGATAAGGGCCACGTTGGCGGGCTGACCATCACCGAAGATGACGATGCGGGCGATGGCCGGGCAGAGCTGGGCCTGGGCTTCCACCCACTCCGGGGAGAAGTTGCGGCCAAAGGCGGTGATCTGCACGTTCTTCTTGCGCCCCGTGATATGGAGATAGCCCTCCTCGTCGATCCGACCCAGATCCCCTGTGGCGATCTGGCTGCCCGTCTCGCCCTCTTCCCCCAGGTAGCCCAGCATGGCGCTGCCGCTGACCATGACTTCGCCGTCTGCGGCGATCGACACCTGGCAGTGGGGCAGGGGCAGGCCGACGCTGCCGGGACGATCCCCGTGGGGGCCGTTCAGGGCGACCACGGAGCCGCATTCGGAGAGACCGTATCCCTCATAGACCGGCAGCCCCGCCGCACGGGCGTGAGCGATGAGTTCGGGGGCGACCTTGCCGCCGCCCACGGCGACGAAGCGCAGGGTGCCGAGCTGTGTTGCCAGGGCAGGGGTATTGAGGCACAGGGCCAGCAGCAGGCGCAGCAACTCGGGGACCAGCACCAGGCTGTGGCTGGGCCAGCGCAGCAGTGCCTGGGCCAGGGCCGCAGGATCCAGCTTGCTGGAGCCCGAGAAGCCGAGTTCCCCCAGGGAGGGGATGCGGCTGCAGGCGCCGGTCAGCAGCGGTACATACAAGCCGGTCAGGTTCTCCAGCAAGGTGGTGAGGGGCAGCAGGGTCAGGTGTTTCTCAACCCGGGCAGGGGCCACCCGCAGGGCAAGGGATCCGCAGACCGCCGTCATCTGTTCCAGCGACAGGCAGACGCCCTTGGGTTGCCCCGTGGTGCCCGAGGTATAGGTGATCTTGGCGGTGCCCGCAGGCAGCTCGGGGAGGCGGGCCGGGATGCGGCGCCACAGGGGCACGGCCTGCTCATCGGGCCTGCCTGCCATGAGCACGAGGGGTGAGGCGGCTTGCCACCCCTGGTGCTCCGGGCCGACCAGGGCGTCTGCTCCGCTGCTTTCAAGCAGCCACGTCTGCTGCGCCGGACTGAAGAAGTGGGGAACCGGGATGACCACGATGCCGGCCCAGGTGCAGGCGAGATCGATCAGTGCCCAGGGCAGGCCGTTGTCGAGTTGCAGGGCCAGGCGGCGGATGCCGGCCCCTTGCAGCACGCCTGCCAGTTGCTGGATCTGCTGCCACAGGCTCTGGTAATCCAGCTCACCCTGGCTGCCTAGCAGCGCAGGCTGGTGCGGGGTCTGGCTGGCATGGTGGGCGATGGTGTCGAACAGCGTCATTGCGCGCACCTCCTGTCGATGTCGGCATGGTTAAAAAGGCGGGGCATGGGCCCCAGCAGGTTGAGCAGCAGGCTGCTCTGTGCGAGCACCTCGCGCCCCTGGTTGATGTCGCCTGCCATCACCTTGGGCTGGCAGCGGTAGTATTCGCCCCAGGCGCTGGCATCCTCCCCCACCTGATGGGCCTGGGCGGGGGCCAGCTCCACCGGGTTGAGACGCAGGCGGGTAAAGCTGTTGCGCAGCTTGGCGGTGCCGGTGAACACCACGTAGTCCAGGGCGTTGTCACACAGCAGACGGCACAGCGCGGCAAACATCAGGCGGGCGTGACCCGGTTCGCTGCAGGCAAGATTGCCCACTTCGATGATGCGGTGGCGGGCCGGACGGACCCCGAGACGGGTCTCGATGGCGGCCTCGACAGGCTGCTCCAGATATTGCTCCAGATAGAGCGGTTGCTCGTGCTCGCCATGGCAGGCCTGGTTAAGGCCGCAGGCACCGACCAGCACGCCATCTGCCCGGTAGAGCCCGAGCAGGCAGGGCAGGAAATGGGGAATGCGGGCGTTGAACTCGAGGGTATAGGCGGCCTGGATATAGGTTTGCAGCGCCATGACCTGCTGCGGGGATTCGGCCAGGATCAACCGGTAGGGGGCTTGGATCTCGATGGTCATGGTTGGCTCCTTCTCTTGCGATGGGATGAGAGTAAAAGGGCAAACTTAAGAAACCCTTAAGTCGCAAAAAAAGACGAAAAAAACTGGCGGGGGGTGAACGGGGGTCGATGGGGGCTCCAGACAAAACAGTTGCCAGCAGCGGGCGTGGCAGGCAATCTGCCCCGCTGTCGCCACCCGAGGAGCTGCCATGTCATCCCCTGTTCACTGTCCCCTGTGTCTCTCCCCTCGGCACCATGCCCTGCCGGTGGCGGGCAAGGGCTATTACCGCTGCCTGGCGTGCGAGCTGGTCTGGATGGACGAGGCGGACCACCTGGACGAGGGGGCCGAGAAGGCGGTCTATGACGGGCACGACAACCGGGTGGACGATCCCCGCTACCGGGCCTTTCTGATGCGTGCCTTTGGCGAGGTGCTGGCCCGGGTGTCGCCTCCTGCCAGCGGCCTCGATTTTGGCTGCGGCCCCGGGCCTGCCCTCATCGCCATGGGGCGGGAGGCGGGCTTCGAGATGGCGGGCTACGACAAGTTCTATGCCGACGACCCAGAGTGCCTGACAAGGCAATACGACTTCATCACCAGCACCGAGGTGATAGAGCACATCGCCACCCCCCGCGCCGTGCTGGACACGCTCTGGGGCTGCCTCAAGCCCGGCGGGGTGCTGGTGTTGCAGACCCAGCGGGTACTGGGGGACGATCGCTTCAAGACCTGGCGCTATCGCCACGATCCCACCCATATCGTCTTCTTCGCCGAGGCCTCATTCCGTGCCCTGGCGGTCCGCTGGCAGGCAGAGGTCGAGTTTCCTCATGCGGATGTGGCGGTGTTCACCAAACCCTGAGCCGGGCGTTTTCATTTGGCCATGAGTTGGGCATGCTGGTGGCCTGAACCCCAGGAACGGATGCCCCTATCTCCATGTTGATCCCCCACCTCTCATTGCAAGACGCTTGCCACCTGCAACTGGCGGCTCAGGGGCTGCTGACCCCGCGCCGCGCCAGAGCAACCCCCGCCGATCTGCTTGCCTGCATCAGACGCATGGCGTTGCTGCAGATAGACACCATCTCCGTGGTGGCCCGCAGCCCCTATCTGGTGCTGTTCAGCCGTCTCGGCCATTACGATCCGCGCTGGCTGGAACAACTGCTGGCTGATGGTGACCTCTTCGAATACTGGGCCCACGAGGCCTGTTTCGTCCCCCGGGAAGATTACCGGCTGCTGCGCCATCGCATGCTGGATCCCGCCGCCATGGGCTGGAAGTTCTCCGCCCAGTGGCTCAAGACCCACGGCGGCGAGATCGCGCAGATAGTGGAGCGCATTCGCCAGGATGGCCCGGTGCGGGCGGCAGACTTCGAGCGCAAGGGGGGCAAGGGCAACGGCTGGTGGGACTGGAAGCCCGAAAAGCGCCACCTGGAGGTGCTGTTTACCGCAGGTCAGCTGATGGTGCGCGAGCGGCGCAATTTCCAGCGGGTCTACGATCTCGCCGAGCGGGTCATGCCGGAGTGGAATGACGAGCGGGATCTGCCGAGTCCTGATCTCGCCCGGCGGGACATGGTGCGAGCCAGTTGCCGGGCGCTGGGGCTGGTCAAGACCGGCTGGGTGGCGGATTACTATCGCCTTAAACGGGGGAAATACGACGCCCTGCTCCACCAGCTGGCGGACGAGGGGGAGCTGTTGCCGGTACGAGTGGAGGGGTGGCAGCACGGAGCCTTCGTTCACGCCTCCCTGGCCGATGAACTGGTCCGGGCCCAGGCGGGCTCCCTCAAGGCGAGCCACACCGCCGTGCTCTCGCCCTTTGACCCGCTGGTGTGGGATCGCAAGCGGGCCAGCGAGTTGTTTGGCTTTGACTATCGCATCGAGTGCTATACCCCGGCCCCCAAGCGCCAGTACGGTTATTTCGTGCTGCCGTTGCTGCATCGCGGCAAGCTGGTGGGCAGGATGGACGCCAAGGCCCATCGCAAGGAGGGGGTGTTCGAGGTCAAGAGCCTCTATCTGGAGCAAGGGGTCAGGATCACCCAGAGCCTGGCCCAGGATCTGGGCAAGGCCATCCAGAAGCTGGCGGAGTGGCACCAGACCCCGCTGCTGCGTTATGGCAACGTTCCTGCTCCCTTGTTGGCTCAATGGCAGGAGGTGGCACGCTGAGGAAGGACGCCTACCCTCGCATCAAGCCGGGCAGCACCAGCGCAACGGCCGCGGTGATGCGCGCGCGAATGTCGCTGCCCGGCGCCAGCAAGCCGAGCGCCATCTGGCGCAGCGGCTCCGCCATGGTCATCGCCAGCAGCAGATCGCTGGTCTGGGCGGTGTCCAGCTCCCGCAGCCAGCCCAGTTGCTGCTGGCGCTGTAGCCACGCCGCCAGCGTCGCCCTGCCGCGGGCAATACCGTTCTCCTGATAGGCCGCCAGCAGGGCATCGCGCCCCGCGAACTCATGCTGCAGCAGCCGGAACATGCCCACCGCCGGTGCGCTCAGCACCTGTCCCGCTATGGTCTGCAAGCCCAGCACCAGCATCTCCCCCAGCGCGCCTGGATGAGCGGCATCCTGCTCGAAGGCCGGCTGGAAGGCATCGGTCCAGCTGCGCACCGCCTGCGCCACCAGCTCGTCGCGATTGGCGGCGAAGCGGTAGAGGGTCTTCTTGGCAACCCCCGCCTCTTTGGCCACCGCATCCACGGTCGCAGCGCTGTAGCCCCCCTTGAGCAACAAGGTCAGCGTCGCCTCGGCGAGGGCGGCGCGAAGGTCGGCTTCTGGGGTGACCGGACGGCCTCGTGAGCGTGTTTCTTCATCGTTCTGGTGCGACATATGGGCTCCTGGAAAGCATTGACAGACTAAGCATACAGGCATAGCGTAATTTAGGAAACGAGCATCGTTTCCTAAATTTATGGGAGTCATATCATGCATCCTTCTGCCCTGTTTGCCCCCTGGGGCGTCAATGACATCAATGAGTTGCTCAGTCCGCAACCCCTTCGCCTGGAAATGGGTCTGACCCGCAGCACCGACGGCCTGCTGACGGTCGCCATCCGCACCGATCTGCACGGCTGCAAGGGGCGCATGCTGGATTGGTGGTTCACCTTCTTCGAGACGACCCAGCACATCAGGTGGTGGCACCCCCACGATCATGTCGAGCACCGGGGCTGGGATCATCACTGGAAAAAAGGGGAGCGCTTCGTGGGAGCCAGCATAGAGGCGGTGGAGTGGCTTGCCGAGCTGCCGCCGGTGGCAGCTCGCCTCAAGTTCCACGGTGCCGAAGAGGTGTTCGCCCCGCAATCTCTACACGAGGCGCGGGAGACGCAGGCTCTCTCTGCCGCCATCTGCGCCCGTATCGGCTTTGGCGACGAGGTGGCGCTGGATGAGCAGGGGGCGCCACTGGATGGCGAGATGCTGCACCTGGCGCGCGATACCCCCTATGGCTGTGTGCTGCGCAGTCGTTTTCTGCTGGGCAAGGCCTGCGCCAATCCGTTTGACGAGGTGCCGGACGAGGTAGGTTTCAACCTGATGCGCCACTGCTACAGCGAGTTCAGCTATCTGGCGCAGTTTCTGCCGTCGCTCTACTACGCGGAAAACGGTCGTGAACCGGCACCGCGACTCTGGTGACGGATGCCGAACGAGCGTGCAGGCCAGCTGCCGGATGGAGATGAACCGCGGAAGATGGTCATAAAAAAACCGGGCACTGGGCCCGGTTTGTCATGCAGTCAGGATGTGCTTACTGGAGCACCAGCACCATCAGCAGGCCGACGGTGATGGCGGACACCAGGAAGGCGAAGCCATAGAACACATAGTGGTGCAGCTTGGTGGTGTGGATCCCCAGATCATGCAGGCCGTGGTAGATGCGGTGCATGCCGTGCCAGATGGGCAGGGCGATGATCACCAGCAGGATGCAGGCACCCCACCAGGAGCTGGCGAATGCCAGCACGCGCTCGTAGCTCATGGTCTCCACGTCCATGATGCCCATGGGCACCAGCAGACCTGTGATGAGGACAATGACCGGCAGCAGCATGGCAACCACCATGCCACCCGCACCAAACAGACCCCAGTAAATTGGCTCGTCAGAACGTCTCATATTTTTTCCTCAAATCATGATTGAGTGATCGTGGCCAACGTTTCTGAGTGAGAGCCCGGTACCAAACAGACACCAATAACCGGGTTCGTCAGAACGTCTTATGGTTTTCTCCTCAGGCCACGATGATCAGGACAAGCAGGGATACCGCCGCCAGCGCCACATACTGGGCGATGACGATCGGCTTCTCCGGCACCAGGTCTTCGCCACGGAAGATGCGCATGGCTTTCGGTGCCAGGGCGAACCAGGTCTTGGCGTGGAACAGGCAGGCTGCCAGGGCGATGACGTGGAACAGGATGGCAATGGGGCTCTGCAGGGATTCCAGCCAGCCGTTGAATGCCTCCTGACCCTGTACCAGCCGCAGCAGACCCCACATCAGCACGACGGCGTAGATGGAGACGAAGATGCTGGTGCCTTCGCGGATCATGTAACCGGTGTAGAAGGCATTCTTCAGCCACCAGTCTTTTTTCATCTCGCGCACGTAAGGCTTACGTTTGCTCTCAGTGTTGTTCATGGTCTCACTCCTGGTCTCAGTCCGGCTTGAACATGGCGATCATGTAGTCCTTGGCGCTCTCGACCTTGCCAAGCTGGATGGCGGCGGCCGGATCCACGCCTTTCGGGCACACTTCGGAGCAGTAGCCCACGAAGGTGCAACCCCAGACGCCCTCGTCCTGGCTGATGATCTTCATCCGCTCCCTGGACGCGCTGTCGCGGTTGTCGGCGTTGTAGCGATAGGCCAGTGCCAGGGCCGCCGGACCGGTGAACTTCTTGTTGATGCCATATTGCGGGCAGGCCGCGTAGCACAGACCGCAGTTGATGCACATGGAGAACTGGTGATACTTCGCCATGTCAGCCGGCGTCTGGGTGTACTCGCCGTCGCACAGGCTGCGCGGCTCGGACGGGATGATGTAGGGCTTGATGCTCTCCAGCTTCTCGATGAAGTCGGACATGTCGACCACCAGATCGCACTCGATGGGGAAGTTGTTGAGCGGCTCGATAGTCATCTTGCCCGGCAGGTAATCCCGCAGGAAGGTCTTGCAACCGAGTTTCGGAATGCCGTTGACCATCATGCCGCAGGAGCCGCAGATCGCCATCCGGCAGGACCAGCGGAAGCTCAGGGTAGAGTCCAGATGATCCTTGATGTATTGCAGCGCATCCAGCAGGGACATCTCTTTGAGGTAGGGCACCTGGAAGGTCTGCATCCAGGGCTCGTTATCCTGCTCGGGACGGTAGCGCAGGATTTCAATTTCGATCATCTCAGCCATTCTTCTTAGCCTCGTCTTGTTTCTCACCCTCGGAACCGTACACGCGCTTGGCCGGTTGGGATTTAGTGATCTTCACATCGGAATAGTCGATGGTCGGGGCCCCTTCGCCGTTGTAGAAGGAGAGAGTGTGCTTGAGGAAGTTGACGTCATCGCGCTCCTCGTAACCGTCCAGACGCTGGTGGGAACCGCGGGACTCTTTGCGGTTGATGGCGGAGTGCGCCATGGCTTCCGCCACGTCCAGCATGTAGCCCAGCTCGATGGCGTACAGCAGGTCGGTGTTGAAGACCGAGGACTTGTCGTTGATCTTGATCTTCTTGTAACGGGCTTTCAGCTCGTTGATCTTGTCGATGGTGCCCTGCATCAGCTCTTCGGTACGGTAGATACCGACACCAGCTTCCATGGACATGCCCAGTTCGTTGCGGATATCCGCCGGGTTTTCGGTGCCGTCGATGTCCAGCAGGGAGAGGTGCTGCTTGATGAGCGCCTCGGCCTTGGCGACCAGCGCCTGGGTGTTGCCGTGTTGCTGGGTGGCGGCAAACTCGGCTGCCTGCTCACCGGCCACCTTGCCGAAAACCACGATCTCGGACAGGGAGTTGGAACCCAGACGGTTGGCGCCGTGCAGACCGACGGAGGCACATTCGCCAGCGGCATAGAGACCGGCCAGACGAGTGGCGCACTTGCCGTCGGTTTCGATGCCACCCATGGTGTAGTGGGCGGTCGGACGTACCGGAATCGGCTCTTTCACCGGATCCACACCCACATAGGCCTTGGCCAGTTCGCAAATGAAGGGCAGACGCTCTTTCAGGTACTTCTCGCCAAGGTGGCGCAGGTCGAGGTGAACCACGTCGCCCATGGGGCCCTGGATAACGCGGCCTTTTTGCTGCTCCTGCCAGAAGGCCTGGGAGAGACGGTCGCGCGGACCCAGCTCCATGTGCTTGTTCTTCGGCTGGCCGACGGGGGTTTCCGGGCCCAGACCGTAATCTTGCAGGTAGCGATAGCCATCCTTGTTCAGCAGGATGCCACCCTCACCACGACAACCTTCGGTCATCAGGATGCCGGTGCCCGGCAGACCGGTCGGGTGATACTGGACGAACTCCATGTCCCGCAGCGGTACGCCGTGGCGGTAGGCCAGGGCCATGCCGTCACCGGTGACGATGCCACCGTTGGTGTTGTAGCGATAGACACGACCTGCGCCGCCGGTGGCCAGCACCACGGACTTGGCCTGGATGAAGCGGGTGATGCCGTTCTGGATGTCAAAGGTGACGACACCCTGGACACGGCCATCTTCCACGATGAGATCCAGACAGAAGTGCTCGTCGAAGCGCTTGATGGTCGGGTACTTGATGGAGGTCTGGAACAGGGTGTGCAGGATGTGGAAGCCGGACTTGTCGGCGGCGAACCAGGTGCGGGGGATCTTCATCCCGCCGAAACGGCGCACGTTGGCCTTGCCGTCCGGTTTGCGGCTCCAGGGGCAACCCCAGTGCTCCAGCTGGATCATCTCGTTGGTGGCGTTGTTGACGAAGTACTCGACTACGTCCTGCTCACACAACCAGTCACCACCGGAGACGGTGTCGTTGAAGTGGTTTTCCGGGGAGTCGTCATCGCGGACGACGCCTGCGGCGCCACCTTCGGCGGCCACTGTGTGGCTGCGCATCGGATAGACCTTGGAAATCAGGGCGATTTCCAGCTCCGGGTGGGCTTCTGCAATGGCGATTGCGGCACGCAGGCCACCGCCACCGGCACCGATGATGGCAACATCGGTCTTGATAATATCCACATCTGCCTCCTTAGGGATAGATTTGCTGGGCACGATTTTGCTCTATGAAAAAAATTCAGGCTTGATGCAAGTCAAACTGCTTTGTTTTAGTGCTTGGCAACGGTGATTTTTATTACAACCACCCCATTCCTTGGATGAAAATGCCGTCATTATCGCCATCCATCAGTGATCTGGATCAGCCGTACTCGCTACTCTGGTGATTTTAACTCCAAGATTATACGTAGTTTTCTTTCAAAAAAATGAGAAATGCCTCTCTTTTTGGGTATTACCCATAAAGTTTTTAAGTTTTTTATCAAAACAGTTTAATGATAACTATTATCACGATGACATATCGAGATTAGGCATCAAAAAAGTAATGCGAATATAGCCATGACAGACTGGGCCCGTCTCCCACACATGGGCAAAAGGAGATGTCGATCACAGGGTTTAGGGTCTCGAAAGGGGATTATAACCGTTGAAACAAAAAGGGTTTATAAAAAAAAGGGGCCTGAACGACCCCTTTCTTCCCATGGTCGATCAGATGCGGAACATGCCGACCTGATTATTCAATTCACCTGAAATATTTTTAAGCTGGGCCGACAGATTGCGGGAGCTGTCCGCATCCACTGCCAGCTCGTCCGAGACATCCTTGACCGCCTGGATGTTGCGGCTCACCTCGTCGGTGACGGCACGCTGTTCCTCGGCGGCGCTGGAGATCTGGGTCGCCATGTCGGAGATCTGGTTGATGGAGGTGGTGATCTGCTCCAGCGCCTGGGTCGCATCGTTGGCATCTTCCACGCTGTTCTGGGCCAGCAACTGACCCTCGTGCATGGTACTGACGGCGCCCTGGGTGTTGCGCTGCAGGGTCTCGATCATGCTGCGGATCTCGACGGTGGAGCTGTGGGTGCGCTGGGAAAGCACCCGCACCTCGTCGGCCACCACGGCAAAGCCGCGTCCCTGCTCGCCAGCCCGGGCGGCCTCGATGGCGGCGTTGAGCGCCAGCAGGTTGGTCTGCTCGGCGATGCCCTGGATGGTGGAGAGGATGGTGTTGATCTCCTGGGCGTTCTTCTCCAGTTCCTGAATGATGCCGGAGGCCTGCTTGACCTGGGTGGCGAGATCCGTGATGGAGCGCTGGTTGCGGGCAATCACCTGCTTGCCGTGCTCGCAACTGCTGGAGGAGCTGCGGGCCGCTTCCGCGGTCTGCTCGGCATTGCTGGCCACTTCGACGGCGGTGGCGGACATCTCGTGCACTGCGGTCGCAATCTGGGAGATCTCGTTTTGCTGGCGGGCCAGCCCCTGGTTGGATTTCTCCGCCATGTCGTGGGAAGACCTGGCCTGCTGGTTGAGCTGGGTGGAGGAGTTGGAGATGTCCTGCACCATGACGTGGATGCGCTCGATGAAGGTGTTGACGTGCTTGGCGACGGTACCGACCTCGTCTTCACGCTCGATTTTGATGCGACGGGTGAGATCGCCGTTGCCGCGGGAGAGATCGACAATCGCCTCGCCCAGGGTTTTCCGCGGCGCCAGGGAGCCGTTGATGGCGACATAGGAGAAGCCCGCCACGATGAGGATGGTCAGCAATCCCTGAATAAGGTCGGAGGTGACCATGCGGGAGACGGACTGGTAGGCGACTGCTTCATCCACCACGATGCCGAAATACCAGTTGGTGTTGGGGATCTCGGTGAGGTCGAATACGCTCGCCTTGCCGCTGATATCCATCTCGGAGATGGTGTTGTCATGGGCCAGCTCGTTGACCTTGGCTGCCGTCAGTTCCGGGGAGATGGCGGTGGCGGGTTTGAGGGTCAGATCCTTGTCCGGGTGGGCGATGATGGTGCCGTTGCTGTCCACCAGAATGGCATAGGTGCCTTCCGAGTTCATGGCGAGCACGTCTTTCACCAGACCGTCGATGGAGACGTCACCGGCGATGACGCCGTCGGTGTTGCCGCGACTGAAGGGCTCGGCGATGGTGATGATGAGCTGGCCGGTGGTGATGTCGGCATAGGGGGCCGTGATGGCGAGCTTGCCGGCGGCCATGGCGTCCTTGTACCAGGGGCGCTGGCGCGGATCATAGCCGGCCGGCAGATCGGTCGGCTTGCTCTGGATCATCCGGCCATCCTTGGTGCCCACGTAGACGAGATCGAAGTTGCCCGCATTCATGGACTGGGCCAGGTGGCTGAGGGGCTCGTCTTCCTTGGCGAAGGCTTCCTTGGTGGCGGTGACGAGATTGATGCGGGCGTCGAGCCAGCGGGAGATCCCCTTGACGTTGGCGACCGAGCTGTCGTCGATGAAGCTCCAGATCAGCCGCTGGGTTTCACTGCGCAACTGGGAGGTGTTGTACCAGACCTGCAGGCCGGTGATGACCAGAATGATGGCCCCGATGGAGAGGACCAGCTTGTTCTTGATGGATAGGTTCATGTTTACATCCTTGTGAGCGTCAGTCAGAGATCCATGGTGTTTGTTATTGTTATGAGCCAACTCTGTATCGGCTGGCTATGGACTTTATGTATCCCGGTGCACCGCATTTTTTCAATTCTTTTCACCTCCTTGTGGCCTGCCAGGGCGCGCCGATACTCAGCTGAATCGATCTGGCCGGTTGGTGAAGATGCCATCGACACCCATGCTGGCGAGGGCGATCCCATCACTCACTTCGTCGACTGTATAGACCAGGATCTTGAGCCCCCGGCGATGGGCATCCGCCACCAGGGTCTCGTCGACGAAATCCACGTCGCAGTTAAGTGACCAGGCCCCCAGCGTCTCGGCGAAGGCGGCGCCGTCGAGGGGCAGGCTGGCCGTGAGGGCGCCGATCCTGATTTCCGGTCGCAGTCCCTTGAAGCGTAACAGCTCGGGATGATGAAAGGAGGAAACGATCCAGTGCGCCTGGGTAAAGCCAAGCTCGGCCTCGGCCCGCCTGGTCAGGGCGGCCACCGGCTCGGCGGTGTGGGCGCCCTTTAGCTCGATGTGCAGTTCGCAGCGCCCCGCCACCAGTGCCATCACCTGCCACAGGGTCGGGATCCGCTCCTCGTCCCCCGCATCCAGGCTCGCCAGGTACTCCCGGGATTGCCCGGTCAGCACACCCTGGCCGTTGGTGCAGCGCTCCAGTCGCCGGTCGTGGAAGACCCAGAGCTCTCCGTCGGCCCACTGCACGTCCAGCTCGATGGCTTTGGCACCCAGATCCAGCGCCAGGCTCATCGCCTTGAGGGTATTCTCCGGGGCCAGGCCGCTGGCACCGCGATGGGCAATGATCTGCATGATGGCTCCTGTTGTCGTCTTTGGGGGCTTCATCCCCGGCTCATCCGGATGTCGATCTGCTGATGTGGCAGATGCATGCCGACCTGGCCGAGTTTCTCCAGGATCAGGGAATGCACCTCGTGTGTAATGGGCATCCGGTGATCCATGTTGTTGACGTAGAGCCGGATCTCGTAGATGAGGGCCGAGTCGGTGAACTCGATGAGGAACACCTCCGGGGCGGGCGTATCCAGCACCAGGGTGGACTCGCGCACGCTCTGCTCCAGCAGTTGCTGTACCTGCTTGGGATTCTGGGTCAGGCCGATGCGAATGCGCAAGCGGACCCGGGTGATGGCATCGGACAGGGACCAGTTGATGAACTGCTCGGTGATGAAGGCCTTGTTGGGGACGATGATCTCTTTCCTGTCCCAGTCCACTATGGTGGTGGCGCGGGTTTTGATCTTGGTGACGGTGCCGGTGAGATCCCGGATGGTGACGGTGTCACCCAGGCGGATCGGTTTTTCGAACAGGATGATGAGGCCGGAGACGAAGTTGGCGAAGATCTCCTGCAACCCGAAGCCCAGCCCCACGGAGAGTGCTGCCACCAGCCACTGGGTTTTGGACCAGTCGATGCCGAGCATGGAGAAGCCGGTGAGGGCGCCAATCAGCAGTACCAGGTACTTGCTCACCGTGGTGAGGGCGAAGCCGGTGCCTGGGGAGAGGCTCAGATGCTGGAGCAGGGTGAGCTCCATCAACCCTGGCAGGTTGCGGGCGGTGACCACCGTCAGGATGAAGGCGAAGACGGTCAGCATCAGATCCTGCAGGGTGATGGCGGAGAGCTGCTCGATGCCGGCCACCTTGCTGCTCACCTGCCACACCTCGATGCTGCTGAGGAAGCTGAATGCCGAGTTGAGATCCGACCATTGCACCACCACCAGCATGGTGAAGCCCAGCATCAGCAGGGTGCGCACCAGGCCGAGGGACTGAGCGCTGATGGTATCCAGATCCAGCTCGGGCTCCTCCACCACATCGGGGATCTCGGAGCTGAGATCGTCCTCTTCCCGCTCCCGCTGCGCCAGGATCTCGGCCCGCTTCTGCTTGGCGCGATCGAAGGCGAGTCGGCGGCGCTGGATCAGCATCCAGCGGTGGGCCAGATAGTAGACGAGCAGGCAGCCGAGCCCCGCCAGCAGGCTCAGCTCCAGCTGGCGCAGCAGGGTGCGGGAGGTGTAGAAGTAGCCGAACAGGGCGCCCAGCACCGCCAGCAGCGGGGCCAGCATCAGGCTGTTCCAGATGAAGTGGTGCAGCAGATGGGGCTTGGTCATGTCTGCCTGACCCCAGGTGAGGGGCAGTTTTTCCCGGTTGAGGCGGGCAAAGAAGAGCAGCAGCCAGAGGGCCCCGATGATGAAGGCGAGGCGTCCCAGGGAGTCGTAGAAGGCGTGCTCCTGATAGCTGCTCGCCATGCCCTGCACGAAGAAGCTCGGGATCAGCACCAGCAGCAAGGTACGAAATTGTCCCCATACTCGCTGCACCCGCTCCTTCTGCCAGCGGAAGTGGAGGATGAGGATCCCCTTCTCCAGAGTGAGGTGGCGCGCCACCAGCAGGGCCAGCAGCAGGAACCAGATTTCACCCAGGCCCCGGGCCACCGCCACCGCGAAGGGATATTGCCAGGCGCCGTCCAGCAGGCCGTGCACCATGAGCACCATGGCGGGCAGCGGCAGGGCGGCGAGCACGGAGCGCACCAGCAACCGGCTGGTGAGGCTGAACTTGTCCTGGGTTACCTTGCCGATGCGCGGGGCAATGTAGTGGCTGTATTGAAGGAGGTGGCGGGCCAGTTTCAACCAGCACCAGGCCAGCCCCAGCAGCCCGAGGCCAGCCAGGGTCAGGCTCAGGGGGTTGTTCTCGGCGATGGCCCTGGGCAGTTGCAGCCAGTTGGCCGGGTTGAAGGCAAGGCCGAGGGCGGCCGGGACGCCGAGCAGCACCGCCGGGCTCAGGGGGCGCACGTCCGGCATCCAGAACAGATGGCTGGCGCTGAGTTCGCGGATCTCGTCGATCTTGCTGTTCTGGCGGCTGTAGAGCAGCTTGAGGCGGGTCTGCTCCTGAATGAGGGTGTCGGAGGCATCGTTGAGCCGGGTCAGCAGTTGTCGCCTCGCCTTGAGCAGGTTATCCAGCACGGCGCGCTGGGCCCTGTCCAGGGTGATGTCGTCTCCACTGAGCAGGCTGTTGCGCAGTTGCACCGGATCCTTCAGGGCATCCTGCTCGGTCTCGTACTGGTATTTGGCCATGCGCGCCTTGACGATGGCGGACTCCAGCCGCTCCAGCGGGAAGTAGGCGGGCAGATCGGCCAGCTTGCTGCGCAGGTTCTCGCCGTAGGCGTTGCTTATCTGCAACCACTCCAGCTGTTCGCGCACCGAATTGACCAGCTCGTTGAGCCCGGAGAGGGAGGTGTCCACCCCCCGTTGCTCGTCCTGCACCCGTTCAATCTGGTCCTCGAGAGCCCCCAGTTGGAGGGAGAGGGCCTGGTTTTGCTGCTGTTGCTCCTGCAAGAGGGGGAGGTCAGAGGTGAGCTGGCGGCGCAGGCGTTCGCTCTCGGCCAGGGCCTGCTCGGTCTTGTCCCGGCGCAGCTGGTTCTGCTGGGCAAGCAGACTGGTCTGCCACTCATCCTCGTCGGTGATGGCGAGGTTGAGCTCCTGCAGCTTGAGCTTGCCCAGATCGTTGCGCTGCTGGGCGGAGAGCTGCTCCAGCTCCAGCATCTGGATCCGGTCGGAGAGGCTCTGCTCTTTGAGTCGGGTGGCCAGTTGCTGGGCCTCCTGCAACCTGTCCGACTCGTTGCTGAAGCTCAGGCGATCGAGCAGGGAGCGGGTCTGGAGCAACTGCTTGCGCAACTCGTCGACCCGCAGGTGATATTCCTGCCCCGTGCTCTCAAGCTGGTTGAGGCTGTCGGTCACCGCCTGACGCTCCTTGCGCAGGTTGAGCTGGCGGTTGCTGCTCAGGCTGATGGCCTGGCGAAGGGCATCCTCCTTGAGGGAGGAGAGGGACGGGCGGGACTGGGGCTGATAGTTGTGCAGCCCCTCCTTGAGACGGGCGGACTCCTTGGGGTAGTCGATGAGGATCTGCTGGTAGGCCTTGCCCTGTTCCCGGTAGCGCTGGGCATCCCGGGCATATTGCAGCGCCTGCTGGTAGCTCTCCCGCAGTTGCTGGTTTTCCGGGGTATCCGTCTTGGGGACGCTTTGCAGCAGCTCCTCTACCTGAGTGATGGCATCATCGGCCTGGACAGCGGAGAAGGGGAACAGGCTGAGACAGAGCATCAGACAGAGCAGGCGTTGCAACATGGCGCACGTTTCCGTTCAGGAGAAGTCGCCCTAGCCTAAAGCAGGGGCCGGGGCGGGTAAAGCCCTCAAGATGAATGATCCACGGCACAAATAACGGGTGATCCGGGTCTTGTTTGGCTATTATTCTGGCCGTTCCCCTTCATTGAGCAATTTATGTCCTCCGTCGATCTGGGCACGGCCCCCCTTTCCCGCCTCTTCTTGCGTTACGTCACCCCCACGGTGGCCGCCATGCTGGTCACCGGCATCTATGTCACCATAGACGGCATCTTCGTCGGCCATATCCTGGGCCAGGACGGGCTGGCCGGCATGATGCTGGCGTACCCCATCTGCGCCGTGCTCTACGCGGTGGGGGCCCTGATCGGCATGGGATCCTCGTCGCTGGCCTCCTTCTATCTGGGCAAGGGGGAGCAGGCCAGGGCGCGCCACATCGTCGGCAATGCCCTGGTGATGGTGCTCATCGCCTCCGCGCTGCTCGCCTTCATTGGCATTCGTTACGGCAAGGCCATGCTTGTCTGGATGGGGGCGCAGGGGGTCATCTTCGACGCAGGCTTCGCCTATCTGCAGTGGTACGCCTGGCTCGGGGTGTTCGCGGTGCTCTCCATGGCCTTTACCGCCCTGCTGCGCAACGACGGGCGACCCGGCCTCACCACCTGGATCCTGGTGGGGGGCGGCGTGCTCAACGTGCTGCTCGACTACCTGCTGATGGCGGTGATCCCCTGGGGGCTGGCGGGGGCCGCCATCGCGACCATGCTCTCCCAGGCGGTCACCGGGGGCCTGTGCCTGTGGCACTTCTTCACCCCCCGTAGCCAGTTGCGCATTCGCTGGGATACCCTGGTGCCCGACTGGCGGCTGATGGGGGAGACATTGCGACTCGGGGTGTCGAGTTTTCTGATGTACCTCTACCTCTCGGTGGTGCTGGCGCTGCACAACAAGGCGCTGCTCTCGGTGGGTACTTCGCTGCACGTGGCCGCCTATGGGGTCATCAGCTACAGCGAGGCCTTCTTCTATCTCATCTTCGAGGGGATCGCCATGGGCATCCAGCCTATCGCCAGCTTCAATGCCGGGGCGGGCAACTGGGCACGGGTGCTGCGGGTACGCAACCTGGCATTGGGAGTGACCATGGCGGTGGCACTGTGCGGGATGATCCCGCTGTATCTGTGGCCGGAGGCAGTGGTTTATCTGTTTGCGGGGGACAATGCTGCCCTGTTGCCGGTGGCGACCCTCGGTATCTGGCTCTACTTCTGGGGGCTGCCCATGGAAGGCTTGCTGCTGGTGGGGGCCACCTATTTCCAGGCCATCAACCGGGCCCGCATCGCTTCCCTGCTCACCGGCGGCAAGTTGGTGCTGATCGGCGGTTTCCTGTGGGGCTTCTCCTCCCTGTGGGGAGTGGCCGGTGTCTGGCTGGCGCTGCCCACTTGCAGCACTCTGCTGGTCCTGGTGATGTGGCGGGCGATGAACAGGGAGGGGCGCCAGCACAGCGCTGCCTGAGATGTGGTCATGCGTCCATGAAAAAGGCAGCCTCGGCTGCCTTTTTCATTTTGAGTGCCCCTGCCTGTGGGCGGCAGGTCGCCGGCCTCAGGGCTTGAAGGCGCCGATAAAGATGGCGGGGTCGACGCGGGCGTCGTTGAGGCTGACGTTCCAGTGCATGTGGGGACCGGTGGCGCGGCCGGTGGCGCCGACCCGGCCGACGATGCCGCCGCGGGGCAGGCTCTGGCCCAGCTTCACGTCCACCTTCGACATGTGACAGAACATGCTGATGAGGCCCTGGCCGTGGTCGACGAACACCGTATTGCCGTTGAAGAAGTAGTTGCCGATGAGGATGACCTTGCCAGCGGCTGGTGCCTTGATGGGAGTGCCGGCTCCGACCGCGAAGTCGAGGCCGGAGTGGGGGTTGCGCTCCTCGCCGTTGAAGAAGCGGCGCAGCCCGAAGGGGCTGGAGAGCGGGCCCTGGACCGGCTTGTCAAACAGCAGGTTGCTCGGCTGAGCCGGGCTGAAGGTCTGGTAGGCGCGGGTCTGTTCGGCAAGCTCCCGGTTGATGCGGGTCATGTCTTCGGCCAGCGGATTGACCTGGCGGCTGTTCTTGAGCTTGATGTGCTGCTCACGGTAGTGCTTGGTGCCGACTTTGAAACTCAAGGTGCGGCCATCGCTGGTGGTCACCTGATGGGGGCCGGGCGCGCTCTTGAGCGGGATGCCGACGATGGCGATCCACGTCTTCCCGTCTTCCTGTACCACCAGCACAGGCTTGTCCTGATAGCGCACTGCGGGCGCCTTGGCCCCGCTTCCCAGTGGTACCACGGCCACGCCCCCCGGCACCGGGTGGTTGAGCAGGCGGCTGATAAACCCCGGTTCGGCGTGAAGCGCAGGGCTGCCGAGCAGCAGGAGAAGAAAGAAGAGGCGGCGCATGATGGCTCCATCGGATCAGGGGGAAAGCAAGAGGGGGGAGATGATGCCACATTCTGGCGGTGCTGTCCGTCAACCGTGGCCGATAAACTCGTCGGCTGCGGCCCAGAAAGACGCAACGGACACGCCATTGCAGCGAGGTGAATGCTCTGGTTGCGGGTGCCCGCCTTCCCTTCGACCTTGCCAGCCTGAGCATGGGCCGCTGCGCTACCGCATCTTGGGGGCGCTCGCGAGCGACAACAGCTTCACCACCAGCCAGGCCGGGTCGCGGTGGGCATGGCCGGACAGGGGCCCTGACCCCTATTCCATTCGATACCGCCATCGCGGTACCCTACTCGGCGGCGACCCAGGTCACCGACTACAAGGTGAGGCTCTACCCGACCCGGCTGCCGGGCCAGGTAGTACGCACCGGTCCCTACACCGGCACCATCATGGTCACGGTGAGCGTGCCCTGAGGAGACGCCGCTTCGCCCCTATTTTTCGACGAGGTCAATGATGAACAGTGACAGGGCCCTGCGCCACGAACCCAAACGCCATGGCATAGGACAGGGCTGGATCTGGATCCGCACCGGATTCGACATCTTCAACAAGGGGATGGGTGCCAGCGTGGCCATGATAGTGCTCTGGTTTGTGGTGGGCATCGTGCTGGATCAGCTGCCGGCGGGGGGCTTGATCTCCCAGTTGCTCTACATGGTGTGGGGGGCTGGCTGGGTGGCGGTGGCGCGGCGGGGGCACCATGGGGAGGCGCTGCAGTTTGGCGACTTCTTTGCCGGTTTCCGCCATCGGTTGACCCCCTTGATGCTGGGGGGCCTGATGGTGCTCGGCCTCATCATGGGGATCCTGATGATCTGCGTGTTCCTGCTGCACCAGTGGGGACTCACCGGCCTGTTGTCCGCGGATCCGGGCTCCCTGGCGCTGACCCCGGAGCAGGCACAGGGCTTCCTCGTCTGCGCCCTGGTGGGATTGGCACTGTTCGTTCCCGTGCTGATGGCCATCACCTTCGCCCCCGCCCTTATCCTCTTCCATCAGGTCGGGGTCTGGCAGGCAGCCAGGCTCAGCTTCAAGGGATGTCTGCGCAACATGTGGCCCTTCCTCTGGTGGGGGCTGCTCGGGGCCGTGCTGATCTTCTTTGGCGCACTCCTGATGCTGGTGGGCCTGCTGGTGGTGCTGCCTGCCATCAACTACTCCATCTATGCCGCCTATCACGACATCTATCTGGAGGATCAGGAGGCCGAGGAGGGAGAGACCCCGGTCAAGGCATTCGGTTTCGAAGCCTGACCGGCACAGGATGGAGCAAAGAGGGGCCGCGAGGCCCCTTTTTTGTGCGGCTCGCAGGGATCAGAGAGAGGGAGGGGCTTCCTGCCACAGGGGATCGTCCGCCATCCGCTCCACGAGAAAGTCGAGGAAGCTGCGCAGCAGGGGGGACATCTGTTTGCGGGTGCCATAAACGGCATAGACGCCGAGGCGCTTGGGCTGCCACGGGGTGAGCAGGGGGACCAGGGCGCCGCTTGCCAGATGGGGGTGAACCGAGTAGGCGGGTTGCAGGCTGATCCCCGCCCCTTCCAGGGTGGCGGCCAGCAGCAGGTTGGAGATGTTGGCGCTGAGGTTGCCGCTCACCGGGACGGATTCGGGACCATCGGGCCCCAGAAACTCCCACAGGCTCTTGCCGAAATAGGTGTAGGTGAGGCAGTTGTGCAGTGCCAGATCCTGCACCTGCTGCGGCGGAGCATGGCGGGCCAGGTAGGCGGGACTGGCGCACACCACCGAGTGGCAGGTGCCGAGCCTGCGGGCCACCAGGTTGGGATCGAGGTCGTTGGTGATGCGCAGGGCGAGATCGATTCGCTCCTCCACCAGATTGACTGTCCGGTCCAGCAGCAGGATGTCGATCGCCGTGCCGGGGTAACGGGCCAGGTAGTCGTTCGCCGCCCCGACCAGCAGGGCTTCGGAGAGAGAGTAGCTGCAGGTGATGCGCAGTTGCCCCTTGGGGGCCTCGTCATGGCGGATGGCCAGGTGTTCCATCTCTTCCCCCAGGGCCAGCATGGCTCTGGCCCGGTTCAGCGCCTCTTCTCCTGGCCCGGTCAGGCTCAGCCGGCGGGTGGTGCGGTGCAGCAATCTGGCCCCCATCCAGCGTTCCAGCTCGGCCAGGTAGCGCGACACCATGGCACGGGACATCTCCAGTTTCTCCCCGGCGCCGCTTAGGCTGCCCTGTTCCACTACGCAGACAAAGACCCGCAATGCGGTCAGCCTATCCATCTTGTGCCCCTATATGCTCGATTTGTGCAACAGTGATGCGCCTATTATGCGGTATTTGTATCGATGGTGATGCAATAAACTGCGCTCATTCCATTAATCCACACCGATGAGCGTTATCTGATGAACAACACACTGCGTACCCTGACCCTGACCAGCCTCCTGATGACGGGTTCCGCCCTGGCGGCCCCCCTGACCGTGACCGTCTACAACCCCGGCGAGAAGGCCATCTTCCCCGTCTCCTCCTCACTGGTAACCGGTGACAAAGAGGCCATCCTGATCGATGCCCAGTTCGATGTGCAACATGGTCAGGCGCTGGTGGACATGATCAAGAAGAGCGGCAAGAAGCTGACCACTGTCTATATCAGTGCCGGTGACCCCGACTTCTACTTCGGTCTGGAACCCGTCATGGCTGCGTTCCCGGATGTCAAGGTGCTGGCCGACCAGCATGTGGTCGACCATATCAAGCAGACCAAGGATGCCAAGCTGAGCTACTGGGGCCCGATCCTGGGCAAGGATGCACCCAAGAGCCTGACCGTGCCGCAAGTGATGACGGCCAGCCACCTGACGCTGGATGGCGAGAAGATTGACATCAAAGAGATGAACACCCCGAATGCTTACCTCTGGGCCCCTTCCATCAAGACGGCCTTTGGTGGTGTGCCGGTCTACAGCGGTGTACACGTCTGGATGGCGGACAGCCAGTCCAAGGCCGCTCGCAGCCACTGGGTCAAGGCGCTGAACAATCTGCTGGCGCTGAAACCTGAGCGCGTGGTGCCGGGTCACTTCCTGGGGACTGCGCCCAAGGGTACCGAAGCCGTGACCTTCACCCGTGACTACGTGCAGCGCTTTGAGCAAGCGCTGGCCAAGACCAAGCACTCCGGCCAGCTGATTGAAGCGCTGAAGAAGGTTTACCCCTCCCTGCCGGTCGATGATGGCCTGGCCATCGGTGCCAAGGTCAATACCGGCGAGATGAAGTGGTAACTCCCTGACGCCTACATCCCTGTGTTTTTTTCCGGGCCCGAGGGCCCGGTTTTTTATCCAGCATTGAAGCGAGAATGATGATGAACGAAGCGCAAACAACCCTCCATTATGTCTATGACCCCCTCTGTGGCTGGTGCTATGGCGCCGCCCCCCTGCTGAAAGCCGCTGCCGAGATCCCGGGCCTTCGCATCGAACTGCATGGGGGGGGCCTCTGGATGGGCACCAGGCGCCAGGCCATGGGACAGCCCCTGCGGGACTATGTGCGCCCCCATGACGAGCGCATCCACGCCCTCACCGGACAGCGCTTTGGTGAGCGCTACTTCAACGAGCTTCTGCTCAACGAGTCACTGCTCCTCGACTCCGAGCCGCCCATACGCGCCGTTCTGGCGGTGAGCGAGCTTGGCGGCGACGGCCTTGCCTTGTTGCACCGCATCCAGGAAACCCACTACCGGGATGGGGAATGGGTCGGTTCCCCGACACGGCTGGCGGCGCTCGCGCGGGAGCAGGGGCTGACACCGGAAGCATTCGCCCTGGCCTTTGGTCGGGTCGATCTTGTGGGCCATCTGGCCACAAGCCAGGCGTGGCTGCGCCGCCTCGGCGGGCAGGGGTTCCCGACCCTGGGATTGATGCAAGGGGAGCGCGTCGTTGAGCTGCCTGTCTCCTCCTATCTGGGAGAGCCAGCGGCGTTCGCGGATCACATCACCTCTCTGATGGGGTGAGTCTCTCGCCCATCGCCTGCGGCTTGTCAAAGGAGAGGGAGAGGGCAGACCCGTCTGCGCGCCTCCCTTGTCCCCCGCACTGTTCTTGTGCATGCTATCGGCCTCATTGAACGGCAGGATGCAGTACCTATGAACCTTCGCGATCTCGAATATCTGGTAGCGCTGGAAGAGGAGAAACACTTTCGCAAGGCAGCGGAGCGCTGCTTTGTCAGCCAGCCGACCCTGAGTGGCCAGCTGCGCAAGCTGGAAGATGAACTGGGAGTGATCCTCATCGAGCGCACCTCCCGCAAGGTGCTGTTCACGCCCGCCGGCGATGCCATGGCCCGTCAGGCGCGCAAGGTGCTCAAAGAGGCGCGAGAGCTCAAGAGCATAGGCCAGCACTTCGCCGAGCCCATGTCCGGCGAGATCCACATCGGTTTCATTCCCACCGTGGGCCCCTACCTGCTGCCCCACATCATCCAGGATCTGCGTGAACACTTCCCCAAGCTGGAGTTCTACCTCTACGAAGATCAGACCCAAGTGCTGCTCAAACGGCTGGAGGAGGGGGAGCTGGATTGCCTCGTGCTGGCGGAGCTGGAAGGGATGGAGGGGTTTGGCGCCATCCCCCTCTATCAGGAGCCCATGTGGCTGGCCGTGCCTCAGCATCACCCGGAGGCGAGCGCCAAGGCGGTGCCCCTGCACAATCTCAAGGGCAAGAAATTGCTGATGCTGGCCGACGGTCACTGCCTGCGGGATCAGGCGATGGGTTTCTGTTTTGCCGCGGGCATCGGTGAGGATCAGCGCTTCAAGGGCACCAGTCTGGAGACCTTGCGCAACATGGTCGCCGCCGGCAGCGGCATGACGCTGGTGCCCAGGCTCGCCGTGCCCGCCAACCCGGAGGAGGGGGGCGTCAGCTATCGTCCGGTAATCAACCCCGTGCCGGGGCGCACCATCTCCCTGCTCTATCGTCACTACTCGGTTCGCCGCCCCTGCTTCAATGAGCTGGCGGCCCGCATCTCGAGTCTGATGAAAGCCCTGCTGGGCTGACGCAGCCCGCTCGTCATCCCGAAACAAAAACCGGCGCCTGGGCGCCGGTTTTTGTTGTTTCCAGGGGGACCTAGAAGATGTCGTCGGTGGAGACGGGACCGTCTGTGGTCGCATCGTCACCGCCATACACCTGGTTGCCATCGGAGATCTGGCTCGCGTAGCGGGTGGGCTCTGTGCCCTCTTTGAAGAACTCCTCCGTGGTACTGCCATCGGCGCGATTGGTCAGCAGACCGGTTTCACGATCGATGCGGACCTGCATGATCCCTTCGGGGACCGGCATCTTGCGCTCGGGCACCTGTTGCAGAGCCGTCTTCATGAAGTCAATCCAGATGGGCTGGGCGGCACCACCGCCAAACTCGGCCCGGCCCAGACCGCGCTGGTGGTTGTCAAAACCGATCCAGGAGGTGGCCACCAGATTTGGGGTATAGCCGGAGAACCAGGCATCCCGGGATTCGTTGGTGGTCCCCGTCTTGCCCGAGATGTCGTGACGCTTGAGGTCACGGGCTGCCCGCCAGCCGGTACCACGCCAGCCATTGCCACCCCAGATGGCGGTGGTCAGGGTGTCGGTGATGAGGAAGGCGCTCTGGGCACTGATGGTCTGCGGTGCCATGTTGTTGGGCACGACAGGATCGATGGGGCACTGGGCCTTCCAGTCTGCCGTGGTATTGGCATAGGCATCCGCGCTGTCGAGACCGGCGGCGGCCAGCACGCCGCAGTCGCGGCAGGCGGCGGCCGGGTTGGCCTCAAACAGGGGGGTGCCGAAGCTGTCGGTCACCTCGGTGATGAAGTAGGGGGTGACCTGGAAGCCGCCATTGGCCAGCACCGAGTAGCCGCGCACCACTTCCAGCGGGGTAAACTCCGCCGCACCCAGCGCCAGGGATTCGTTGGCGGAAATGTGATCACGGGCGAAGCCGAAGCGGGTCAGGCCGTCGATATAGGTATCCAGCCCGATGGCGCGCATCAGCCGGACCGACATCACGTTCTTGGACTTGGCAAGGCCGAGGCGCAAGGTGGTCGGCCCTTCATAGATGGCGGGCGAGTTCTTGGGCTGCCACATGGGGCCCTTGGCAGGATCCCACTGGTTGATCGGTGCATCGTTGATGAGGGACGCCAGGGTATAGCCCTGCTCCAGCGCGGTGGCATAGAGGAACGGTTTGATGTTGGAGCCGACCTGACGACGGGCCTGATCGACCCGGTTGAACTTGGAGAGCTCGAAGCTGAAGCCGCCGACCAGGGCCTCGATGGCGCCGTCTTGCGGGTTCATGGCCACCAGGGCGGCGTTGACGTCGGGGATCTGGGAGAGCAGTAACTCTTCCCCTTTCTCCCTGACCCAGATCTGGGCGCCGACTTTGAGTACATCCCGCGCCGATTTCGGGGCAAAGCCCTGGCGATCGTCGGTGATGAAGGCACGCGCCCACTTGATGCCATTCCAGCCCAGTTCGGCCTGTTTGCCATTCTTGAGCACCAGGGTGGCGCTCTTGTCGCCGAGCTGGGTGACCACGGCGGCCATCAGGGGCTGATAGGTCGGCTGCTTGGCCAGATGGGCCATGATCTGCTCGTAGTCCCAGGCCGTTTCACCGGCTTTCCACAGCAAGGCGGTCGGGCCACGGTAGCCGTGGCGGGTGTCGTAGTCGAAGACACCGTCCAGCAGCGCCTGATGGGCGGCGCGCTGACGCTTGGCGGTGACGGTGGTGTAGACGTGCAGCCCCATGGTGTAGGCATCTTCACCAAACTGCTCCACCATCTTCTGGCGCACCATCTCGCTCAGATGGGGGGCGTTCAGCGTAGTTTCGGCACCGTGAAAACGGGCCTTGACCGGCATCTTGGAGGCTTCGTCATACTGAGCCTGGGTGATCTTGCCGGTTTCCAGCATGCGACCCAGTACCACGTTGCGGCGAGCGAAGGCGCGCTCCGGGGAGCGGATCGGGTTCAGCATGGAGGGGGCCTTGGGGAGACCCGCGATGATGGCGATCTCGTCCAGGGTCAGATCCTTGACCTCCTTGCCGAAGTAGACCTGGGCGGCCGCGCCGACCCCGAATGCCCGGTAGCCGAGGGGGATCTTGTTGAGATAGAGGGTGAGGATCTCGTCCTTGGAGAGGTTCTGCTCGATGCGCCAGGCGAGGAACACTTCCTTGATCTTGCGTACCAGGGTCTTCTCGTTGCTCAGGAAGAAGTTGCGGGCCACCTGCTGGGTAATGGTACTGGCGCCCTGACGCGCCTGGCCGGAGACGGCCCAGACGGTGGCGGCACGGATGATGCCGATGGGGTCTATGCCCGGGTGCTCATAGAAGCGGGCATCTTCGGTGGCGAGTACGGCATCGATCATGGACTGGGGAATTTCGTCCAGCCGCAGGGGGATGCGACGAATTTCGCCAAACTGGGAGATCAATTCCCCGTCCCGGCTGTAGACCTTCATGGGGGTAGCCAGTTTGACATCGCGCAGGGCGCTGACGTCCGGCAACTGGGGCTTGATGTAGAAGTAGATGCCGATGAGGCTGGCAACGCCCAGCACAGCACCCAGCATCATGACAATAAACAGGCGAACGAGCCATTTCAGCATGGAAGAACTACCAATCGTCTTAAAATTAGCCAACGGGCGCAGAGTATAGCCTTTTTACCCTCGCGGATTCGAGGTTTTCCTGTCCGCAAACAGGCGACCCCGAGAAGAGGCGGGAGGGTAGCACTCCAGGGCACAATTACCAAGGGGGCCGCAATCAAGGCCGAAAGGAGAGGGGCGTCAACTTTTGACACAAACTTTATGACATTGATAGATAGAGCATTATATTGAGTTAAGCCGTCACATCATGACGCGCTGTCCTACAATAAGTCCGAAAACCCAATAACGCATGGATGTGTATATGTTTGGGCTATTAAGTAAGGGATCCCTCGTCTCCATGGCGGGCATTGATTTTGGCAGTCAAACCATCAAGGCCGTCACCATCAGCGGACGTCCCGGCAAGGTGCACCTCGGTTCGGTTGCCGAGATCCCCATGCCAAGAGGAACGCTGGTCGACTATCAACTTCAGGACATTGAACGGGTCAGTCAGTCCCTCAAGTCGCTCAAGCGGCTCGTGCAAGGGGATTGCCAGAACGTGGCCACGGCCGTGACCGGTTCCAACGTCATCACCAAGATCATTCAGGTCGATACCAACATCAACGAGAACGAGCTGGAGAACCAGGTTCACCTGGAGGCAGAGCAGCTCATCCCCTTTCCCCTCGACGAAGTGAGCCTGGATTTTGAAATCCTCGGCATGGCGAGCGACAACGGGCGTCAGGAGGTCCTGCTCAGTGCCGCGCGGACCGAGAGCGTCAGTGGCCGGGTCAGTGCCCTGACGGAGGCAGGCATGACGACCATGGTGGTGGATGTGGGGGCCCATGCGCTCGGACGCGCCGTGCTGGCTTGCTTGCCCGACCTGCAAACCTCGGAGAAACCGGTTGGCATCGTCGACATCGGTGCCAGCGCCCTGACTTTCGCCGCCCTGCTACGGGGCCAGGTCATCTATTCCCGGTTGCAGAATTTTGGTGGTGATCAATACAGCCAGGCATTGGCCTCTTTTTACAGCATGAGTATGGAAGAGGCGGAACTGGCCAAGCTCCAGGGCTCCTTGCCTGCGGATCATGAGGTGGATGTCCTGTTGCCTCACCTCAGCACCCTGGTGTTGCAGATACGGCGCAACGTGCAGCTGTTTTGCAGCTCCTCGGGGAACAAGGAGCTCTCCAGGCTGGTGCTGACCGGAGGGGGGAGCCTGCTGCCGGGGCTGGCCGGACAAATCGGCAGCGAGCTCAACTGCGAGGTGCTGCACCCCGATCCCTTTGCACTCTTTGGCAAGCCGCAGGGAGAGGGGGGGCTGACTCATGGGGCCAAGTACATGACGGCGCTCGGGCTGGCACTGAGGAGCTTCACACCATGTCAAATATAAACCTTCTGCCCTGGCGGCAGGCTCGGGCGCAGCGTCAGAAGAAACAATTCGGCATCCTGTTCGGTCTGTTCCTGGCGGGGACGGCAGCCATCGCCTTTGCCGCAGACTGGCTGGTGCAGCAGCAGATCGGTTACCAGCAGCAGCGCAATCAGCGGTTGCAGCAGGAGATGGCAACCCTGGACACCCAGCTTGGGGAGATCAGGCTTCTCAAGGAGCGGCGCAAGGAGTTGATTGACCGCATGCAACTCATCGAGCAGTTGCAGATGCGCCGCAACATCCCTGTGCGTCTGTTCAATCAGCTGCCGGTGCTGGTCCCCAACGGGGTGTATCTTGATAGCCTTGCTCTGCAAAACAACAAGATAGACGTGAAGGGAAAGACCGAAGCCTATGGCAGGGTTGCCAGCATGATGCGCCGAATCGACGGTTCCGGCTGGCTGACACAATCCCAGCTCAGCACCATTTTCACGGCCGAGGTGGCCCCCATCGCCCTGAGCCAGTTCTCCATGATGTTCCAGATTGCCACGGCGCTACCCAACGTGGCTAAGGGGCAAAAATGAACCTGCAACAACTCAACGACCTGGATCTCAATGACATTGCCCGCTGGCCGCCGATCGCCAAGGGCATCTTTGTCTTCTTCTGCTGTGCTCTGCTTGGCGGGGCACTCTATTACTACGTGATTGCCAATTCCCTGGCGGCCCTGGGTCGTGAAGCCGCAAAAGAGACCGAGCTCAAGGGACAATTCGAGAGCAAGGCCATGCTGGCCGCGAACCTGGAAGCATACAGAAAGCAGATGGTCCAGCTGGAACATCTGGTCGACACCCAGCTCAAGCAGCTGCCCAACACCCACGAAGTCGCCGGTTTGCTGGATGACATCAGCTTCATTGCCACCGACAACGGTTTGACATTGAACAGGATCAACTGGGAGCCAGAGGTGAAACACGAGTTCTCCACCGAGCTGCCCATGCGCATCGAGGTCGTGGGCACCTATCACGAACTTGGCAAGTTCACGGCGGACATGGCTGCCCTGCCCCGCATCGTGATCCTGGATTCTTTCCAGCTCAGCCAGGGGAAGGGGGGTGAGCTGATCGGTATGTCCATGCAGGCCAAGACCTACAAGTACAACGGCAAAACCGTGGAGAAAAAGCCATGAGCATGAGAGCGGGCGTACTTCTCTTGTCGGCGCTGCTGTTGACGGCCTGTGGGGGACAGGAGGACATGGATGAGTATGTCAAACAGACCAAGGCCAGAAAGCCGGTACCGATCGAACCTTTGCCGGAGATAAAGCCCTTCTCTCCCATGGTCTATCAACGCAGCGATCAGCGCAGTCCGTTCATTGCACCCCAGCCGGAAACCAGTTCCAGGCTGGACGCCAAGGCCAAGCCGGACTGTGCCCAGATAGTGGCCAATCGGGAAAAGGAGGTGCTGGAACGCTACTCGCTTGCCAGCCTGAGCATGAAAGGCTCCATCGGCAAGCAGGGGCAGTTGTGGGCATTGATCAAAACCCCGGACGGGCAAGCCGTGCGCGTCGGGCTCAATCAGCACATGGGGCTGGATCAGGGCAGGGTCATCAAGATAACGAACACGCATGTTGACTTGATGGAGACGGTACCGGATGGCAAAGGATGCTGGGTCACCCGAGAAACCCAGCTGGCCATGGCCAATCTCGACGCAAAACTATGATCAGGGATGAGCAGAGATGAGAACAACAATAAGAAGGATGACCGGTGTGGCGCTGCTGTGGCTGGGCGGATGCACTCAGGTGTGGGCAGTACCCGCGTTGCAGGAGGTCAAGGTGAATCCCCTGCTGGCCGATCAACTCCTGCTGGAGCTCAGCTTCAGCGAACCGGTCAGCGGTTTTACGGACAGGTTGACCTATGAACCCAATCAGCTTCTGCTGCACGTACCCGGGGCCATCGGTGCCCTGACGGTCAATCCCCTGCCCATCAAGCAGCAAGGGGTGAACAACCTCCTGGTGGAGGGGAAGGGGCAGGGGCTCGACATCAAGATCGCCCTCGATCAGCTCACCCCCTATCAGGTCCATCAGCAGGGCAATAAATTGCTGGTGGCGCTGGGAGACAAGGCAGGGCAGCCGGTCGCTTCCTCGGCGGCGCCTGTTGCAGCCAGCCAGTCTGCGCTCGTCAGAAGCCAGCCGGTGACTCAGTCTGCATTGATTGACACCCAGCGAGTTGCCCAGAACCAGTCCCAGTATCAGGCTCAGCCTGCCATGGCTTCTACGCCTACTGTGGCTCCTTCGCCCGTTGCCCCCGGCAAGCCGGTGTTGTCCGTGTCTCAGGCAAACATGGGTGGCGCCTACTTCAACTCGGTCAAGGGCGTGGATTTTCGTCGTGGCAAGGAAGGGCAGGGGGAGTTCCTCGTGACGCTGGACAACAGTTCGGCGGCGGTGGATGTCAGCAGCCGTGGTCAGAAAGTGCTGGCCAAGTTCCACGGTACCCGGGTGCCTGATGATCAGCTCAACCTCATCAATGTGCAGGACTTTGCTACCCCGGTCTCCCAGGTGGAGGTGTTCCGCCAGGGCAATGACACCCTGTTCGAGCTCTCGGTGAACGGCCAGTTTGACTACCGTTACGATCAGGCCGACAAGATGTTCATCATCGAGGTGAAAAAACGGGTGGCCACCACGGCGGCGAAGCAGTACCAAGGCAAGCCCATCTCATTGAACTTCCAGGATATTCCTGTTCGTACCGTGTTGCAGATCATCGCCGATTTCAACAATCTGAATCTGGTGACCACGGACTCGGTCTCCGGCAACATCACGCTGCGTCTCGATGGCGTGCCCTGGGAGCAGGCGCTGGACATCATCCTCAAGGTCAGAGGGCTGGACAAACGGCTGGACAACAACATCCTGCTGGTGGCGCCGGCGGACGAGATTGCCGCTCGCGAGAAACAGCAGATGGAGAGCCGCAACCAGGTGGCGGATCTCGCTCCCCTCTACACCGAGTATCTGCAGATCAACTATGCCAAGGCATCGGAAGTGGCGGCCCTGCTCTCCTCCGAGAGTACCAAGCTGCTCTCCCCCAGAGGGGCGGTCAGCGTGGATGAACGTACCAACGTGCTGGTGGTCAAGGACACGGCGGATGTCATCAGCAACGTCAAGCGGATGCTGGATATCCTCGATATCCCGGTCAAGCAGGTGGTGATCGAGGCGCGCATGGTGACCATTGATGATGGCTTCGATGAGGCTCTGGGGGTGCGCTGGGGGGTGACCAAGACAGACGGTCATGGCAACGGCACCTCGGGCACCATAGAGGGTAATGATGGCGCCGGAAACAATGATGGCAGTTCCACCATCACTCGCCCCAACGTAGAAGACAGACTCAACGTTAACCTGCCGGTGACCAACGCGGCCGGCACGCTGGCGTTCCAGGTTGCCCGTCTTGCCAATGGCACCCTTTTGGATCTTGAACTCTCAGCGCTGGAAAAGGAGAGCAAGGCCGAGATCATCGCCAGTCCGCGTGTCACCACGGCCAACCAGAAGCCGGCCCTGATCGAGCAGGGGACCGAGATCCCCTATGTGGAGTCCTCTTCCAGCGGGGCGACCTCGGTCACCTTCAAGAAGGCGGTGCTGAGCCTCAAGGTCACGCCGCAGATCACCCCGGACAACAGGGTGATCCTGGACTTGACCGTGACTCAGGATACCAAGGGGGAAACCGTGCCGACCGGGACCGGGGATGCGGTGTCCATCAACGCCCAGTCCATCACCACCCAGGTGTTGGTCAACAACGGTGAAACTCTGGTGCTTGGCGGCATCTATCAACAGACCATCAAGAGCGATGTCAGCAAGGTGCCGCTGCTGGGGGATATCCCCGGGTTGGGCTATCTGTTCAAGAAAACCACCAGTGAAAACAAGAAGCGTGAACTGCTGATCTTCGTGACCCCGAGGATAGTGACCGACGCCCTCTGAAAACTTTACTTGTGAGAGTAAAACACATATAACCTTACGCCCCGATGAGGCTGGGGCGTAAGGGCTGCGGTTGCCAGTCCTGGTTTCTACTGAGATAATCCCCCTCCTGATCCAACGCAAGATAAGGTTCATAGGTACCCCGGTCGAGTGTTTACCGGGGCCATACAGTTTGTAATTACTAACGAAAAGACATGGCTGAGAAACGCAATATTTTCCTGATAGGTCCCATGGGTGCGGGCAAGAGCACCATAGGTAGACATCTGGCAGAACAACTGCACATGGAGTTTTTCGACTCAGATCATGAGATTGAGCGCCGCAGTGGTGCCGATATCGGCTGGGTGTTCGATGTTGAAGGCGAAGAAGGTTTCCGGATCCGCGAAGAGAAGGTGATCGGTGAGCTCGCCGAACAGCAGGGTATCGTGCTGGCAACGGGTGGCGGTGCCATCAAGAGCCGTGAAACCCGCAACAAACTCTCCGCACGCGGCATCGTGGTCTACCTCGAAACCACCATTGAAAAGCAATTGGCGCGAACCCAGAGAGACAAGCGTCGTCCCTTGCTGCAAACCGAAGAGCCGCCCCGTGAAGTGCTTGAGCGTCTTGCGCAAGAGCGCAACGCCCTGTACGAAGAGGTTGCCGATTTTGTCATCCAGACGGATGACCAGAGTGCCAAAGTTGTCGCTAATCAAATCGTCAAGTTGATTGGTATGTAATTCATTAGAGGACGTCCATGGAAAGGTTGAAGGTCGAACTGGGTGAACGCAGCTACCCGATAGAGATAGCTGCCGGTCTGCTGCAACGCCCCGAGGTACTGGCGCAGACGATCAAGGGCAAGCGGGTCATGATAGTGACCAATACCGTGGTCGCGCCCCTGTATCTTGAACAGATCATTCAGTTGCTGTCCGGTTTTCAGGTGGAACACCTGATCCTGCCCGATGGCGAGGCCTACAAAACCCTGGCGACCTTCGAGCGGATCATGTCTGCTCTGCTGGAAACCAGCCATGGTCGTGATACCACTCTGATCGCTCTGGGGGGCGGTGTGATAGGCGATGTTGTCGGCTTTGCTGCGGCAAGCTACCAGCGAGGCATTCCGTTTATTCAGGTGCCTACCACGCTGCTCTCCCAGGTTGACTCTTCCGTCGGCGGCAAGACCGCCGTCAACCATCCCCTCGGCAAGAACATGGTGGGTGCCTTCTATCAGCCCAAGCATGTGATCATCGATACCGACTGCCTCAAGACCCTGCCTGCCCGGGAATTTGCCGCCGGCATGGCCGAGGTGATCAAATACGGCATCATCTGGGATGCCGCCTTCTTCTCCTGGCTTGAAACCAACATGACCCGCCTGCAGCGCCTCGACGGTGATGCACTATCCTATGCCATTCGCCGCTGCTGCGAGATCAAGGCCGATGTGGTCGGTCAGGACGAGACCGAGCACGGCGTGCGCGCCTTGCTGAACCTGGGACATACCTTCGGCCATGCCATCGAGGCGGAGAAGGGTTACGGCAACTGGCTGCACGGTGAAGCCGTGGCGGCGGGAACCATGCTGGCGGCCGAGACGGCCCTGGCCCGTGGCGACATGACGGCGCAAGAGGTGGCACGAATCCGCGATCTGCTGTTGGCCGCCGATTTGCCGGTCAAGGCACCGTCCGATATGGATTTTGCCGCCTTCATTCGCCATATGCGCCGTGACAAGAAGGTGCTGGAAGGCAAACTGAGGCTGGTGCTGCCGATCGGGATCGGACAGGCCCAGGTCGTGGCCGATGTGACAGACGAGCAATTGATGGCGGTGATCGAGTCTGGTCGTGACCACTAATAAATTGCTCAAACTGCCTTCTCAGCGGCAGTTGGTTGACCGGCTGCTGCACCTGATCGAGTTCAACCACCCCTTTGTTTTTCTCTCCGGCAAGCCAGGCAGTGGCCGTGGCACACTGTGCGAGTCGCTGCTTGCCCAACTGCCCGATGCGGTGCGGGTGGCCAGCCTCATCGGCAGCCCGTCCATGAAGATGGCGGATGTGCGCCAGTTGCTGTTGCAGCAGGTGGTGGCACGTCCCCTGTTCAACGCGCAGGATGCCCTGGCGGACAGCTTCTTTCGCATGGTGGGTGACAAGCCTGCCAGACTGCTGCTCATCATCGAACGTGCCGATACCTTGCCTGCCGAGCTAGTGGGGGAGTTGTGGGCGCTCTGTCGTCACAACGATACCCTGGCATCTCCTCATAAACTGGCCATCCTGCTCTCGGGTGATGACGCCTGGTGTCGCAACCAGAAGGCGCTCCTCAAGGGACGAGCCATGCCAGCCCTCGAGCTGGAAGTCGCGCCACTGAGCGCTCCTGAGCAACGTATCTTCTTGTATGAGAAGGCCAAAGAGCTCAAGATCCCGACTGCCCTCTTGCCCAAGCCGAAAGTGGAAGAGATCCTGAATGGGGCGGGCGGACATCCGTCAGCCATCATGCAGTTACTGGAGGATACCATGACCGACAGAAGGCCCAAGAAACGTCAGGCCGAGTTGCCCGTCAAGAAGATAGCGATCGTGCTTGCCCTGGTGGCGGGCGGGTTGCTGGCCCTGAGCTATCTGCCCCTGTTCGACAGTGCAGGCCAGGACCCCGCCCAGGCTCCGTCCCAGGGGATGGCGTTGCCCGATCCCGTCTCAAGCGATCCTGTGAACGTCGGTGCGGCGAGCGGGGCTTTGGGTACTCAGGCGAACAGTGGCGCCGCTGCCATCCCGTCAGGGAATCAGGTTGCCCGCGATTGGCAGTCCGATGCCAAGCCCTTGCCCAAGAAGGTCGAGAGCGAGACGGTCACCACGGAGTCAACCAACTATGAGGGGCGCCGGGTCGTCATCTCCGACGAAGTGGTCGAGAAATTGATGAACCAGCCGAACGTCAGCGGCGCCTTGCCCACGGACGTGGTGGATGAGCTGGTGGGGAGCGGTTCCCGTGCGGTCCCGACCGGAACGACGGCCCAGGTCAAGAATCCGGCCCCGAACAGTGTCCCGGCCCGGACAGAGGCTCAACCGGCCAGTGGCGCGCAGACAGCGCTGGTCGCGGCCCCAGCGGCCAAGGTGGCGTTGACGCCGGTGGCGACTCTCAACAAGAAGCCGAAGAATCACTACAGCATCCAGTTGATGGGGGCGAGCAACACCAAGGCGGTAGACAGCTTTGTGGCCGAGCATGGCTTGGCGGGCAAGGTGTGGGTTTACAAGACCCGTTTCCGTGGCAGTCCCTGGTATGTAGTGGTGCAGGGAGACTACGCCAGCAGTGCCCAGGCCAAGGCGGCCATTCGCAAGCTGTCGCCTGCCTTGCTCAAGGGACAACCCTGGCCCAAGTCATTCGCCCAGATACAAAAAGAATTGAAGCAATAGCCAGCCACCCGATGAAGGGGGTAGAATCACCCCCTTTTTTGGGCATAGCCTTGTCAACACCGGACTTCCATGAAAAAAACACGCGCGTTTTTAAAATGGGCCGGGGGAAAATACTCCCTGGTCGAAGAGATCGCCGAGCGTTTGCCGGCCGGGCGTGTGTTGCTGGAGCCCTTCGTCGGGGCGGGATCCGTGTTTCTCAACACGGATTACGACGCCTATGTGCTCAACGACATCAATCCGGATCTCATTGGCCTCTACAACCACCTCAAGCAGCAGCCGGACAGCTTCATCAGCGAGGCCCGCAAGCTGTTCGTGGCCGAGCACAACCACAAGACCGCCTATTATCGGCTCCGTACCCAGTTCAACCAGACCGCGGCCGGTTTTGAACGGGCTCAGTTGTTCCTGTTTTTGAATCGCCATGGTTTCAACGGCTTGTGCCGTTACAACAAGAAGGGGGGATTCAACGTTCCCTTCGGTTCCTACAAGAAGCCCTACTTCCCGGAGAAAGAGCTGTGGGCGTTTGCCGAGAAGGCGCAGAAGGCGACGTTCATCTGCGAAAGCTATGCCGACGCCATGGCCCGTGCAGAGGAAGACTGGGTGATCTACTGCGATCCGCCCTATGCCCCCCTCTCCACCACGGCGAGTTTTACCACCTATTCGGCAGGCGGTTTCACCCTGGACGATCAGGCGCTGCTGGCCAGGCTGGCTCGCCACACCGCCGCCCATAAAGGGGTGCCCGTGCTCATCAGCAACCATGACATCGAGTTGACCCGCGAACTCTATCGCGGCGCCCGGCTCGACGAAATCCTGGTCAAGCGTACCATCAGCCGTAACGGCGGTGGTCGCAACAAGGTGGCCGAGCTGCTGGCGCTCTATCCGCCCGGCATCGAGCCCGAACAGGGCTATTATCCCGGTGAGGCGGAGCTGGTTGCCGTCGGCTGAGTGAACAACGGTCCCTGAGGGGGCCGTTGTCATTTCTGATGCTGCCGCTGGTATTCCGTGAGCCGCGCCTGGCATCGTGTGCCAGCCATGGTGCCGGAGCGGCGTGTTCTGTAGATGCGGGTCGTTTTCATCGCCCTTTTGCGATAAAATTGCGCCGTTTTTTCTGCCACGCTGCCAATGGATGACGCTGATGAAAGACTTTCTGATTGCCCCCTCTATCCTCTCCGCCGACTTTGCCCGTCTGGGTGAGGATGTGGCCAAGGTGCTGGCCGCCGGGGCCGACGTGGTCCATTTCGATGTGATGGACAACCATTATGTCCCCAACCTGACCATAGGCCCCATGGTCTGTCAGGCGCTGCGCGATTACGGCATCGAAGCGCTCATCGACGTGCACCTGATGGTCAAGCCGGTGGATCGCATCGTGCCTGATTTTGCCAAGGCCGGTGCCAGCTTGATCACCTTCCACCCGGAAGCCTCCGATCACGTGGATCGCACCCTGGGCCTCATCAAGGAGCAGGGTTGCCAGGCCGGTCTGGTGCTGAACCCCGCGACCCCGCTCACCTGCCTGGAGTACGTGATGGACAAGCTGGACGTGATCCTGCTGATGTCGGTCAATCCGGGCTTTGGCGGTCAGAGCTTCATCCCCGGCACCCTCGACAAGCTGCGCCAGGTGCGCCGCCTGATCGACGAGAGCGGCCGCGACATTCGCCTGGAAATCGATGGCGGGGTCAAGGTCGACAACATTCGCGAGATTGCCGAGGCGGGTGCCGACATGTTCGTGGCGGGCTCTGCCATCTTCGGCAAGCCGGATTACAAGGCGGTGATCGACCAGATGCGCGCGGAGCTTGCCCATGTCCGTCACTGATCGCCCCTTTGACCTGGTGCTGTTCGATCTGGATGGCACGCTGATTGACAGCGCCCCGCAACTGGCGCTGGCGGTCAACCGTACCTTGGCGGAGCTGGGGTTGGCCGAGGCCGACGAGTCCGTGGTGCGTACCTGGGTCGGCAACGGCGCCGACAAGCTGATCCAGCGGGCTCTCGATTACCGCGACGCCCCGGAGCAGTTTGCCAAGGCCCGTCCCCTGTTCGACCGTCACTATCAGGCCTGTCTGCTGGAAGGCCTGGCCATGTATGACGGAGTGGCCCGGAGCCTGCGCCGTCTGCAGGGGCTGGGTTACCAGCAGGCCGTGGTGACCAACAAACCGAGTCACTTCGTGCAGCCCATTCTGGAGGCCCTCGGCATCAGCGACTGTTTCGCACTCTGGCTCGGGGGCAACTGCGTACCCGTCAAGAAACCGAGCCCGGAGCCGCTGTTGCACGCCTGCCACGAGCTGGGTGTCAGCCCGTCCCGCACCCTGATGGTGGGGGATTCCGAAAATGACGTGCTGGCCGCCCAGGCCGCCGGCATGAAGGTGGTGGGGCTCACCTATGGCTACAACTATGGCCGCCCTATCGCAGACTCCCGCCCCGACTGGGTTTGCGAGCAGTTTGCCGAACTCGACGCCCTGCTGGTCTGATACAGATCGGGCTGGCGGATAACAAGGATTACTACTCTGATGACTAAACCAATCGTATTGAGCGGTGCCCAACCCTCGGGCCAGCTGACCATCGGCAACTACATGGGCGCCCTGCGTCAGTGGGTCAGCATGCAGGATGACTTCGACTGCCTCTATTGCATCGTCGATCTGCACGCCATCACCACCCGCCAGGATCCGGCCGCCTTGCGCAAGGCGTGCCTCGACGCAGCCGCCCTCTATCTGGCGGTGGGCATCGACCCGGCCAAGAGCACCGTCTTCATCCAGTCCCACGTGCCCCAGCACGCCGAGCTCGGCTGGATCCTGAACTGCTACACCCAGATGGGCGAGCTGTCGCGCATGACCCAGTTCAAGGACAAGTCCGCCCGTTTCGAGAACAACGTCAACGTCGGCCTGTTCGGTTATCCGGTGCTGATGGCGGCCGACATTCTGCTTTATCAGGCCAATCAGGTGCCGGTTGGCAATGACCAGAAGCAGCATCTGGAGCTGACCCGCGACATTTGCACCCGCTTCAACAACCTCTATGGCGAAGTCTTCACCCTGCCGGAACCCTTCATTCCGACCGAAGGGGCCCGGGTGATGAGCCTGCAGGACCCGACCAAGAAGATGTCCAAGTCCGACGACAACGAGGCCAACTTCATCGGCTTGCTGGAAGATCCCAAGCAGATCGTCAAGAAGATCAAGCGGGCGATGACCGACTCCGACGAGCCGGCCGTGGTGCGTTTTGATCCCGAAAACAAGCCGGGGGTCTCCAATCTGCTGACCCTGATGTCCGGTGTGACCGGCCGCTCTATCCCGGAGCTGGAGCAGCACTTCGAAGGCAAGATGTACGGCCACCTCAAGAGTGAAACGGCCGATGCCGTGGTCGCCTTGCTGGAACCCATCCAGGCGCGCTTCCGCGAGCTGCGTCAGGATGAGGCCCATCTGCAGGCCATTTTGGCGGCTGGCGCACAAAAGGCGCGTGAAAGGGCTGAAAAAACCCTGATCAGCGTATATGATGTCGTCGGCTTCGTTCCTCGAGCCTGACATACTGGGAAGGTGTAGTAGAAGAGAGCTGGGTGGATGCCTGGCTTTCTTTGTTTTACACCTTCCGGTTTGTCGCAACCTCCCCAATGTCAAACACGGGCTTTGCCCCAAGAGAACGCATGTCTGTCGAATCACAAACCCTGAGTGAAGAGTTGGGTGACAAGGGTCACTGGCTGCGCAAGTTTCGCAAGGCCAAGAGCCTCAATACCTTGCAGTTGATGGTCTCCAACGCCATCGACAAGCACCACAAGACCCCGGCCATCGCGGCTGCCATCTATCTGGCCGAGTGCCAGCGGGAACGGGAACTGGAACAGGGCCGCTATCTGGACCGCTGAGGTCCGTTGCCAGCCCTTGCCAAGGTGACTCCTTCCCATCTGCCTGTCACGTCCTGTGCTCTTTTCCCGGTCGCCTCCCGTCTCTTTTACCTTGCCATCCTGACATGGAGCGGCTGATGCTGCCCGGTCGGGGACAGGCCCACCGCCGGGTGGGGTCGACAGGCCCGGATCGCCATTGAAGAGCGGACAGACTGCACAGCAGGTGAGGTGATCGCCGGTTTATTAACGCAAAGAGACATGCCAGAATGCGCGGCGTTTGTCTGCCCGTCCTCGCAACGGGTTGTCCGATCACCGTCTCTGTCTTATTCCCAGGGTGTTTGCATGCTGCTACTCATCGACAACTACGACTCCTTTACCTGGAACCTGGTGCAATACTTCGGCGCCCTGGGGCAAGAGGTGGTGGTCAGGCGCAACGATGAGCTGAGCCTGGAGGAGATAGCCCTGCTTGCACCCCGCTATCTGGTGATCTCTCCCGGCCCCTGCACGCCAAACGAGGCGGGCATCTCTTTGGCCGCCATCTCCCGTTTTGCCGGCGAGATCCCCATCCTCGGCGTCTGTCTCGGCCATCAGTCGCTGGCACAGGCCTTTGGTGCCCGGGTGGTGCGTGCCCGTCAGGTGATGCACGGCAAGACATCTCTCATCCGTCACAAAGGGGAGGGGGTGTTCAAGGGGCTCAACAACCCGCTGCGGGTGACCCGCTATCATTCACTGGTGGTGGAGGCGGCGTCGCTGCCCGACTGTTTCGAGGTCACCGCCTGGAGCGAACATGCCGACGGCAGCCAGGACGAGATCATGGGGCTGCGGCATAAAACGCTGGCGCTGGAGGGAGTGCAGTTCCATCCGGAGAGTATTCTGAGCGAACAGGGGCACCAGTTGCTGGCCAACTTTTTGGCCGTTTCCTGAAAAAATTGCGATGTCTGTCTCAAAACCGTCATGAGGCAAAAAAAAATTTCACTGAGACTTTATTCACCCTCCTCCCTGTCCAAATTATCTCTTGCCAACACCCCCTGAGCCGTTATGCAATGCGGTTGCCTAAAATCTCAAAGGCAATCGAACATTGTTCCTTATAGGCGGTTAAGTTACAGACTTTTTACTTTTTTTCTGTGATAATTCCGCCACGTTTACACGGATTTAACTTTTGGGCGGTGGATTATTCTGCCGCGAGATAGCAGGAGAGCAATATGTCAGAGTTGTTGGCAGTGACACGTGAAGTGTTTGATGAAGTGATGGTTCCCAACTATGCGCCGGCCAAAATCATCCCGGTGCGCGGCGAGGGGTCACGTGTCTGGGATCAGGAAGGCCGCGAGTATGTGGATTTCGCGGGCGGGATCGCGGTCAATGGCCTGGGCCATTGCCATCCCAAACTGGTCGAGGCCCTGAAATCCCAGGGTGAGAAGCTGTGGCACCTCTCCAACGTGATGACCAACGAGCCGGCCCTGCGCCTGGCCAAGAAACTGGTCGCCGCCACCTTCGCCGAGAAGGTCTATTTTTGCAACTCCGGTGCCGAAGCAAACGAAGCGGCCCTCAAGCTGGCCCGCCGCTACGCCATCGAGAAGTTCGGAGCCCACAAGACCCAGATCATCGCCTTCCACCAGGGCTTCCACGGCCGTACCTTCTTTACCGTCAGCGTCGGCGGCCAGGCTGCCTACTCCGATGGCTTCGGTCCCAAGCCTGCCGACATCACCCACGTCGCCTACAACAACCTGGAGGAGCTGGCTGCCGTCATCTCCGACAACACCTGCGCCGTGGTGATGGAGCCGCTGCAGGGCGAGGGTGGCATCATCAGCCCCACCGACGAGTTTGCCAAGGGTGTGCGCGAGTTGTGCGACAAGCACAACGCCCTGCTGGTTTATGACGAGGTGCAATCCGGTGTCGGTCGAACCGGCGAGCTGTTTGCCTATATGGGCCTGGGCATCACCCCGGACATCCTCACCAGCGCCAAGGCGCTGGGCGGCGGCTTCCCCATCGGGGCCATGCTGACCACCACCGAGATCGCCTCCCACCTGAAAGTGGGCACTCACGGCTCCACCTACGGCGGCAACCCGCTGGCGTGTGCCGTGGCCGAGGCGGTGATTGACGTGGTCAACACCCCGGCAGTGCTGAGCGGCATCAAGCAGCGCGAGCAGCTGTTCCGCGAAGGGCTGGAAGCCATCAACGCCAAGTACCACTGCTTCAGCGAAGTGCGCGGCAAGGGCCTGCTGCTGGGCGCCGTGCTCAACGATGACTTCAAGGGCCGCTCCCGCGACTTCCTGCTGGCCTCCATCGATCAGGGTCTGATGGCGCTGGTTGCCGGTACCAACGTGGTGCGTTTTGCTCCCTCCCTGGTGATCCCGGAAGCGGACATCAAGGAAGGGCTGGCCCGGTTCGAGAAAGCTGTCGCTCAGGTGGTCAACGCCTGATCCAAATTGAGGTGGGGAGCCCTCCCGGCAGGAGCCGGGACCCCACCTGTCGTCAATGAAAGGGAGTTGTCATTTATGTTGGTTATCCGTCCTATCGAGCAGCGCGACTTCGCCGGCCTCAAGACCTGTGCCATCGAATCCGGCACCGGCATGACATCCTTGCCGGTCAACGACGAGCTGCTGCAACGCAAGATCGATGCCTCGACCCAGACCTTCCTGGACAAGCCCGCCGGCAAGGGCGAGTGCCTCTATTTCTTCGTGGCCGAGGATCTGGAGACCGGTGAGATGGTCGGTACCTGCGCCATCGACGCGGCGGTCGGCCTGTCCCAGGCGTTCTACAACTATCACATCGGCAAGGTGGTGCACTCCTCTCCCAAGCTCGGCATCTACAATGTCGTGGAAACCCTCACCCTCTCCAACGACTACACCGGCAATTCCGAGCTCTGCACCCTGTTTCTGCGTGAATGCGCCCGCGAGGGGCTCAACGGCCGTCTGCTCTCCAAGCACCGTTTCCTGTTCATGGCCGAACACCCCGAGCTGTTTGACAGTACCGTCTTTGCCGAGATGCGTGGTGTCTCCGATGGCAACGGCCACAGCCCCTTCTACGAGTGGCTGCAAAAACATTTCTTCTCGATGGATTTTCCCACCGTCGACTATCTCACCGGCATCGGCAAGAAGCGCTTCATCGCCGAGCTGATGCCCAAGTACCCCATCTACGTCAATCTGCTGAGCAACGAGGCGCGCGCCGTCATCGGCAAGACCCACGAAAAGACCCGGCCTGCCCTCAAGATGCTGCAGGATGAGGGGTTCGTGAATCGCGGTTATGTCGATATCTTCGACGCCGGCCCCACCGTCGAATGCGAGGTGAAGAACATTCGCAGCGTGCGCCGCAGCCAGAAGCTGGCGGTGCTGGTGGGTGAGCCCATCGGCGGCCATACCTACCTCATCTGCAACGCCAGGTTCGAGCAATACCGCGCCTGCTACGGCAACATCCGGGTCGATCTGGACAAGCACGAAGCCATCATTCCGCCCAAGATGGCGGCCGCCCTCAAGGTGGAAAATGGCGACATGGTGCGCGTCGTCGATCTGGATTGACCCGCCCCGCAGCACAGCATTGAGACAGGCTGCCGAAGCGGCCTGCGTACCCACAGGGAGTGAATTGATGATGTCTTTAGTCCAGTTTATCGATGGCCAGTGGCTGGCCGGTGAAGGCAAGCCGTTCGAATCCATCGACCCGGCCAAAAACGAGGTGATCTGGCGTGGTGAGGCGGCAAGCCAGTCCCAGGTGGATGCGGCCGTCAAGGCGGCCCGCACGGCCTTCTACCATTGGTCCGATCTGGCCCTTGAAGAGCGCCTTGCCATCGTGCGCCGCTATGCCGACCTGCTCGGCGAGCACAAGGAGGCGCTGGCCCTGACCATCGCCCGTGAAACCGGCAAGCCGCTGTGGGAGACCCGCACCGAAGTGGCGGCCATGCAGGGCAAGATTGCCATCTCCATCCGCGCCCATGACGAGCGTACCGGCACGGTGGAAAACCCCATGCCGGGCGCCAAGGCGTTCGTGCGCCACAAGCCCCATGGCGTCGTGGCCGTGTTCGGCCCCTACAACTTCCCGGGCCACCTGCCCAACGCCCACATTGTGCCGGCGCTCATCGCCGGCAATGCGGTCGTGTTCAAGCCTTCCGAGCTGACCCCCATGGTGGCTGAAGCCATGGTCAAGGTGTGGCAGGAGGCGGGGCTGCCCAAGGGGGTGCTCAACCTGGTGCAGGGGGAGGTCGACACCGGCAAGGCGCTGGCCGGCAACCCGGACATCGACGGCCTCTTCTTCACCGGCTCCTCCCGTACCGGCCACTTCCTGCATCAGCAGTTTGCCGGCCAGCCGGGCAAGATCCTGGCACTGGAGATGGGTGGCAACAACCCGCTGATCGTGAAAGATGTGAGCGACATCGACGGCGCCGTCCATGCCATCGTGCAGTCCGCCTTCATTACCTCCGGCCAGCGTTGCACCTGCTCGCGCCGTCTGTTTGTCGAGCGCGGCGAGCGGGGCGATGCCCTGGTCAAGCGCCTGGTGGAGGTGGTCGGCCAGATCAAGGTCGGCCTCTATGACGCCGCCGAGCAGCCGTTCATGGGCGCCATGATCAGCGAGAAGGCCGCACTCGGCATGGTCGAGGCGCAAGCCAACCTGCAGCGCCTAGGTGGTGAAAGCCTGCTTGCCCTCAAGCACCTGGAAGTGGGCACCGGCTTTGTCTCCCCGGGCATCATAGACGTGACCGCGGTCAGCGCGCTGCCGGATGAAGAGTACTTCGGCCCGCTGCTGCAGCTCATTCGCTACGACGACTTCGATGTGGCCATCGAGAAGGCGAACGCCACCAGTTTCGGTCTCTCGGCCGGTCTGCTCGGTGACAACGAAGCGGACTGGAACCACTTCTTCAAGCGGATCCGTGCCGGTATCGTCAACTGGAACAAGCCCATCACCGGCGCCTCCAGTGCCGCCCCCTTCGGCGGCATCGGTGCCTCCGGCAACCACAGGGCGAGCGCCTACTACGCCGCCGACTACTGTGCTTACCCGGTCGCCTCCGTCGAAGACAGCAAGGCTGCTATGCCGGATCAGCTGTCTCCCGGTCTGACCTTCTGATATCAAGAAAATAAAAGAGGGGCACTGAACAGGTGCCCCTGTCTGTACCCGCAATCAAAGGAAAGAGAGATGCAAAAGGATATCGACACCCTGTTTGGCCATCTGTGGGACAACTACATTCAGGTCACCCCCAGTGCTCACAAGGTTCATCAACTGCTGGGCGGCGGTGCCCCCATCATCAACGATCACGTGGCGTTTCGGACCTACAACCTGCCCAAGCTCGGTCTCGAGAAACTGGCGGCCCATTTCCGTGCCCTGGGGTACGAAGAGAAGGGCGAGTATGTGTTCAAGGCCAAGAAGCTCTATGCCAAACACTTCGAGCATAAAGATCCTGATGCGCCCAAGGTGTTCATCAGCGAGCTGAAGGTGGAAGAGCTCTCCGAAGGTGCCCAGGCCATCATCCACAAGCTGGTGGATCAGGTACCCGATCACCTCACCGACACCCCGGCTTTCCTCTACGCCGGCGTGCCCTGGCAGGTCTCTCACACCGACTACCAGACCCTGCTGGCAGAGAGCGAGTATGCCGCCTGGATGGCCGCCTGGGGTTATCGTGCCAACCACTTCACCGTCAACATCAACCGCCTGAAGGACTTCGACACCATCCAGCAGGTGAATGCGGCGCTCAAGGCGGCAGGCTTCGTGCTCAACACCGTTGGCGGCGAGGTGAAGGGCGATCCCGAGGTGATGCTGGAGCAATCCTCCACCATGGCAGACAAGGCCGAGGTGCCCTTCAGCGACGGCGTGCGCACCATCCCGAGCTGCTTCTACGAGTTTGCCCTGCGCTACCCGCAGGCCGACGGCGTGCTCTACCCTGGCTTCGTCGAAGCGTCGGCCGACAAGATCTTCGAATCCACCAACGCCATGTAATGGCCGCCATGAAAACAACGCCCCGCCTGGGGCGTTTTTTTATGGATTTACGCCGACCTGACACCCTCTTTACCTCCCCTTGACCCATCAGTTCGCGGCGATTCGCTAGCATGATGCCGCCCGCTGCCGTGGGCCATCGCCGCACCGTGCCGGTGTATGCCACCCGTTTTGGAGTCATGCCATGAAGATTGTTCTGCCTTTGCTGTTTTCCCTCACTACTCTGACCGCCGCAGCGGGCGATCAGGGCAGCCGTACCCCGCCCAAGCCTCCGCACGAGCTGTCGGTCGAGATGAAAGCGGCGTTTGAGAACTGCAAGGAGCATGGCAAACCGGGGGAGTCGGAATTTGACAACTGCATGTCAGATCTGGGATTTGAGCGGCCGGACGGCCCGGTACCGGCAGGTGGGAAGGAGGGGGAGAATGAGGCCGAGTAAGCTGGTGCGGGCCCGTCGGTTAGGATGGGCCCGCACCGCTCACACCCGTTGCAGCGTCCCTTCGGTGGCCAGCAAGGTGGTCATGCCGGCGGCCTTGCCCGCCTGAATGCCTATCCGGGTGTCTTCAAACACCAGGCAGTTGGCCGGGTTGGCGCCGAGCTGTTCGGCCACTTTCAGGAAGGTGTCCGGGTGGGGCTTGTGATTGACCACATCATCGGCACTCACCAGCACGGAGATGAAGGCATCGAGCCCGGTCTGACGCAGGATGTACGCAGCATGTTCCCGGGTTGAGCCGGTGCCTATGCCCATGGGCACCTTGCCGTGGTACTGCCTGACCAGCTCCCACATGGCGGGAAACACCCGGACGTCGTCGATCCGTGCCAGGTAGAGGGCGACCTTGCGCCGGGCAAAGGCTTCCACGTCGATGGTCATCCCGTGCTGCTCTGCCAGCATGGTCACTATCTTGCGGGTGGGGATGCCGCCGTACTCGTTGAGCTGTGCCCGATCAAACGGCAGGCCGAACTCGGCACTGGTGATTTCCCAGGCATCCAGGTGCAGAGGCATGGAGTCCACCAGGGGGCCATCCATGTCGAAGATCAGGGCGTCGTACTCGTCGAATCGGGGCTGTTCACTCTGGTGATGATCGCAGGGGGATGAGTGGGGCATGGGGGGCGTCCTCTTCGGCAAAGACTTACCCTAGCAGATCCGGCGCGCAGATGTCGCGACCTTCATCATGGTTGGCAGTGGTTTTGACCATCGGCTAATGATTTATGAGACAATAATGTGTCTTGCACCCCCTGTGCCGATATCTCACATGAGCGAGCCTGCCTATGTCCCCCAAAACCGTCTTCTCGAGCGTGGCCCTGGTGATCGCCCTGGGCTCACTGGAAAAGAGCATCGTCACCACGCCCTTGCCCATCATAGGGGTTGAGCTGAACGCCGGTGCCGCCCTCACCTGGGTCGTGACCGCCTATCTACTGGCGGCCACTGCGGCCCTGCCCATCTATGGCAAGTTGAGCGACATGTTCGGCCGAGTACGCATGCTCAACATCGGTATCGGCCTGTTTCTGGCTGGATCCGTGGCCTGCGCCCTGGCCCAGGATCTGCCGACCCTGCTGGCCGCCCGCGTGCTGCGAGGGTTGGGGGGCGGGGGGCTGATCGCGCTCGCCTTCACCGTCATCGCCGACTGTATTCCGCCACGGGAGGTGGGCAAGTATCAGGGGTATATCTCGGCGGTCTATGCGGTCTCCAGCATCGCAGGCCCGCTGCTCGGTGCAATGCTGATCAGTTAAGGATCCATTGACCGATCCTTCTGCTGTAGGACAATCCGGAACCAATCACTGGTTCCGGA